>JADCGM010000323.1 GCA_020249025.1 Alphaproteobacteria bacterium | reverse complement strand
GTGTGGCGCTGGCGGACGTCGTTCGCACCCTCCAATCCCTCTAGCCGTCATTCCAGCGAAAGCCGGAATGACGGGCTTTGTATGAGCCGGACATCATGACCATCCCCTCCTCCCGCATCGCCCAGATCGAGGCGCGGCATGCCGAGCTTCAGCATGCGATGTCGGCACCCGATCTCGCCGCCGACCGCTTCGTCGCGCTGTCGAAGGAATATGCCGAGCTCACCCCCGTCGCCGAGGGCGCGCGGACGGTCAGGAAGCTGCGCGAGGAGCAGGAGTCGCTGACGGCACTCGTCGCCGATCCGGCCGCCGATGCCGAAATGCGCGAGCTGGCCGAGGCCGAGCTCGAGGAGATGAAGGAAGCGCTCCCCGCCGCCGAGCGCGCGCTGTCGCTGCTGCTGTTGCCCAAGGATGCCGCCGACGAGAAGTCGGCGATCCTCGAGATCCGCGCCGGCACCGGCGGCGACGAGGCGGCGCTGTTCGCGGGCGACCTGTTCCGCATGTACCAGCGCTATGCCGAAACGCGCGGCTGGCGGGTCGAGCTGATGTCGGCCTCCAGCGCCGACGTCGGCGGCTACAAGGAGGTCGTCGCGGGCGTCACCGGGCAGGGCGTGTTCGCCCGGCTGAAGTTCGAAAGCGGCGTCCACCGCGTCCAGCGCGTGCCGGCGACCGAGACGCAGGGGCGCATCCATACTTCGGCGGCGACCGTCGCGGTGCTGCCCGAGGCCGAGGAGGTCGACGTCCAGATCGACGAGAAGGACCTGCGTATCGACGTGTTCCGCTCGTCGGGCCCCGGCGGCCAGTCGGTCAACACCACCGACTCGGCGGTGCGCATCACCCACCTGCCGACCGGCCTCGTCGTCAGCCAGCAGGACGAGAAGAGCCAGCACAAGAACAAGGCCAAGGCGATGAAGGTGCTGCGCGCCCGCCTTTACGAGCTGGAGCGCGACAAGCTCGACAGCGCCCGCGCCGCCGACCGCAAATCGATGGTCGGCTCGGGCGACCGGTCGGAGCGCATTCGCACCTATAACTTCCCGCAAGGCCGGGTGACCGACCATCGCATCAACCTGACCCTCCACCGCCTCGACGAGATCCTCGAGGGCCCCGGCCTCGACGAACTGGTCGGCGCGCTCATCGCCGAAGATCAGGCGAGCCGGCTGGCCAATCTGGATGGGTGACGCGCCCCGCGCCGACCGCGCCTTCTCCCCTCCCCGACGGGGAGGGGCCGGGGGCGGGGGCGCCGGCTGCGCAGACAGCCGAACCAAGTCTCGGAGGCAGGCGCGGCTGTCTTCGCAGCCGACGCACCCTCCCCTACCCCTCCCTGAAGGGAGGGGAGACGGTCATCGGTTGAGCGCAGTTCCATGCTGACTGCCCGTGCGGCCATCGCTGCCGCTGCGGCTGTGCTGCCGGGAGACACGCCGCGGCTCGATGCGGAGGTGCTGGCGGCCCATCTGCTGGGGGTGGATCGCTCGGCGTTGCTGCTGCGGCATCTGGACGAGCCGCTGGATGCCGACGGCTGGGCGGCGCTCGTCGGGCGGCGGCTGGGTCACGAGCCGGTGGCGCATATCCTCGGCGAGCGGGAATTCTGGTCGCTGACCTTCCGCGTCACGCCCGCAACGCTCATCCCGCGCCCCGACAGCGAGACCCTGATCGAGGCGGCGCTGGCGCGGACCCCGCGCGACGCGGCGCGGCGCATCCTCGATCTCGGCACCGGTTCGGGCTGCCTGCTGCTGGCGGCGCTCAGCGAGTATGGCCAGGCGACCGGCGTCGGCGTCGACGCGTCGGCAGAGGCGGCGGCGGTGGCCGCCGACAACGCCGCGCGGCTGGGGCTGGCGGCGCGGGCGGAGATCATCGTCGGCGGCTGGGACGCGCGGGCGGGCGAGCGTTTCGATCTCGTCTTCTCCAATCCGCCCTATGTCGAGTCAGACGCCGAGCTTTCGCCCGAGGTGCGCGATCACGAGCCGCACACCGCGCTGTTCGCCGGCCCCGACGGGCTCGACGACTATCGCCGCATCGTCCCGCTGCTCCCGCGCTATCTCGCGCCGGGCGGCTGGGCGCATCTTGAAATCGGGCCGACGCAGGCCGACGTGGTCTCCGCGCTCGGACGGGAGGCCGGGTTGACGTCGGAGCTGACGTGCGATCTGGCGGGACGGCCCCGCTGCCTCTCGTTCCGCGTGCGGTAGGACGTTGCCGAAATAGCGCTTGGCGGGACGTGCAGCGCCCGCTACACAGGCGGGGCAGGCGGATGTGGACGAAACCGTCCCCCGCTGCTGACTTCCGACAGCTCCGGCCGATCCGTCGGTCACTGGCTTGCCCGTAGGTCACGCGCACTTCCTGTGAGAACGGCCCGTCCCATCCTGTGGCGGACCGGCGAAACGGATGGATCAGGGAACGACGATCTGATGCGAAACGGACAAGGTGGACGCCGGCGCGGTCGCGGTGGCGGAGGCGGTGGCGGCGGGCCCCGGATCCCGGGCGCGCCTCGGACCGACATGGGCAACCGCATGGACGTGCGGGTGCGCGGCAACGCCAGTCAGCTGCTCGAGAAGTATCGCCAGCTCGCGCGCGACGCGAGCCAGGCCGGCGACCGGGTCGCCGCGGAATATTATCTGCAGTTCGCGGATCACTATTACCGGGTGCTCGCGGAGTTCCGCGATCGCCAGGAGCAGCAGCGTCCGCAGCAGCAGCAGCGCCAGCGCGACGACTATTTCGAGGACGGCGACGACGGTGACGAGGGCCAGGGCCCCGAGCCGCTGCGCGTCAGCGAGATGACCGTGATGCACCAGAGCCCGCGTCCCGACACGGCCCCGGCCGCCGAGGCGGACGAGGGCGCCGACGACCGCGAGATCGAGGAGCCGGTCGAGGCGTCCGTGCAGGGCGAGGCGGATGGCGGGGACGACGCCCCGCGCCGTCGCCGTCGCCGCAGCCGCGGCCCGCGCCGCGACGAGGGTGCGGATGCCGGCGAGATGGAGACGGTGGGCGCCTAGGCGTCCACCGGCCGCGGCCGGCCGTCCTCGCCGAGGGCGACCATCGTGAACAGGCCTTCGGTCACGGGCACGTCGACCGCGCCGCGCTTGCGGTGCGCGACGACCTCGACCTTCACCGCCATCGACGTGCGCCCGACGCGCTCGACGGTCGCGTAGACCGACAGCACGTCACCGACGAGGATCGGCTGCAGGAACTTCATCGCATCGACCGCGACGGTCGCGACCGGCCCGTGCGCGCGCCGGCCGGAGACGATGCCGGCGGCGATGTCCATCTGCGCGAGGATCCAGCCGCCGAAGATATGGCCGTTGGAGTTGATGTCCTCGCGCCGCGGGACGACCCGCAGCGTCGGATCGCGGCTTTCGGTCACGGCTCGTCCCTCC
>JADCGM010000322.1 GCA_020249025.1 Alphaproteobacteria bacterium | reverse complement strand
GCCCTGCCCCTCGCGGAACAGGTCGGGGATGATGCCGGCGTAGCGCACGGGCTTGGTGGCGCCGTTGTCGGTCACCTCGAAGGCGAGCGTGGTGCCTTCGCGCTTGATCGAGCCGGGGACGACGAGACCGCCGAAGCGGATCGCCTTGCCAGCCTCCACGCCGTTCTTGTCGACGTCGGACGGCGCGTAGAAATAGGTGGCGCGGTCGCCCATCGCCGACAGGCCGAAGGCGGCCGCTCCGCCGATGGCGAGAACGAACAGCCCGACGAGGGCGAGGCGCTGGTGCTTGGCCTTCACCGGCGGCGCTCCTGACGCAGGCGCTCGGCCTCCGCTTCGGCGCGGCGCATGGCGATATAGCTCTGGAGGAGCAGGACGGCGATGCCGCCGAGAGTGACGGCATAGGCGCCGACGATGAAAGGCGTGTGGTCCATCAGCCGTGGGCTCCGGCAAGGCGCGCGGCGCGCGCGGCGACGAGTTGGTCGGCGAGCTGGGCGCGCATGCGCATCAGCACGATCGCGGCGAACAGGAAGCTGAACCCCGCCCAGGACACGAGCAGCGGCTGCAGCATCGCCGGGTGGATCGACGACTGGCCGATGATGCGGATGCTCTCGCCCTGGTGGAGCGTGTTCCACCATTCGACCGAATATTTGATGATCGGGATGTTCACCGAGCCGACGATGGCGAGGATGCCCGCCGCCCGGCTGCCGCGCTCGCGGTCGTCGAAAGCGTTGGCGAGCGCCATGTAGCCGAGGAACAGGAAGAACAGCACGAGCATCGAGGTCAGCCGCGCATCCCACACCCAGTAGGTGCCCCAGGTCGGCCGGCCCCAGAGCGAGCCGGAGATGAGGCAGATCGCGGCGAAGGTCGCACCGACGGGGGCGACGGCGCGGGCCGCGACATCGGCAAGCGGGTGCCGCCAGATGAAGGCGACCGCAGCCGAGACGGCGACGCCGACATAGCCGCCCATCGCGAGACTCGCGGCGGGGACGTGGATGTAGAGGATGCGGACGCTTTCGCCCTGGAGGTAGTCGGGCGGGGCGTAGAACAGCCCCCAGCCGAGGCCGAGCCCGAGCAGGGCGAGACCGAGAAGCGCGCAGAGCGGCGTGGCGACGCGGGCGATGCGCAGGAAGCGGGCGGGATTGGCGAAGCGATGCATGACGTTGCGCCCGGCTATAGACCTAATCGAGGGCCGCGCGAAGCGCCGCCGCGGCCCCGATCGGCGCGATGGCGACAAGGAACAGCGATGCGGCGGCCAAGAGCTTCACGGCGGTCGTCTCCCCCGGGCCTGCGGTGAGCACGCCCGCACCGAAGATGAGAACGGGAAGCGCCAGCGGCAAGACCAGAAGCCCCGCCAATCCGCCGGCGCCGCGCAGACCCGCGGTGAGAGCGGCGGCGAGCACCCCGAGTGCTGCGAGCGCGGGCGTGCCGATGGCGAGACCGGCGACGAGCGCCGGGAGCTGTTCGGCGGGCAGGTTGAGCAGCGCCGAGGCGACAAGGGTCGTCAGCAGCAGCAGCGGCGCAAAGCCGAGCCAGTGGCTGACGGTGCGGGCGACGACGACGAGCGCCAGCGGCGTGCCGCGCGCGACGAACTGATCGAGCGTGCCGTCGGCGCGGTCGGGTTCGAGGAGGGTGTCGACGGGCAGCAGCGCGGCGAGAAGCGCCGCCACCCACATCACCCCGCCGGCGATGCGGGCGAGCAGCGCTGGATCGGGACCGACCGCGAAGGGAAAGAGGATCGCGACGAGCGCGAAGAAGATGAGCGGCAAGAGCAGCCCGCCGCGCGCACCGCGCAGCGCCAGATCGCGGCCGACAAGGGCGAGAAAGGCGCTCACAGCGCCAGCTCCGCAGCGTCGTCGAGGCCGATGTCGACATGGCTCGTGGCGATGACGAGGCCGCCGGCGGCGCGGTGCTCGCGCATCGCGTCCGACAGGCGCGCGACATTGGCGACGTCGAGCCCGACGCTCGGCTCGTCGAGCAGCCACAGCCGCGCGCCCGACGCCCAGGTGCGCGCCAAGGCGGCGCGGCGCTTCTGGCCGGAGGACAGGACGCGCACCGGGAGCGCGGCGATGGCGTCGAGATCGAAGCGGTCGAGCGCGGCGTCGATGCGGGCGGCGGGCGTGCCGTCGACCGCGGCCCAGAAGCGCAGCTCGTCGATGAGGCGGCGCTCGGCCTTCAGCGCATTGTCATGTCCGAGCCACGCAGTGGCGAAGGGGTTGGCGATCTCGCCGGCGGCGGGCGTGAGCAGCCCGGCGAGCAGGCGCAACAGGCTCGACTTGCCGGCGCCGTTGGGGCCGGTGACAAGCAGGGCCTGCCCCGCACCGAGGCCGAAGGACAGGCCCTCGAACACCGTTCGCCCGCCGCGCCGGCAGGCGAGATCGCTCACTTCAAGACGTGCGCCCCCGTTCATCCCCTCCAGCTATAGGCCGGGGGCGCGGCGGGTTGAAGCGGCTAACCCTCGTCGGGCGAATTGGCCGCGAACTGGGCGAGGACGACGTGGTGGCCGCCGGGTTCGCGGAAGCCGACTTCGGTCGCGCCGTAGAAGGTCTCGCGCTTGGGCAAGAACTGGTCGTGTCCGTCGAGCGCCTTTGCCGCGGCGTCGACGTCGGCGACTGACATGAAGAGGAAGCTTTCGGAGCGGTCGAAGATCGCCGGGTCGGCGCCCTC
>JADCGM010000321.1 GCA_020249025.1 Alphaproteobacteria bacterium | reverse complement strand
GGCGGTGACACCACCCCAGGTTGATCCGAACTGTCGGTGCGCCGACGCGGCGATGTCCTCAGCCGAGCATGGCGCGGAGCATCCACGCCGTCTTCTCGTGGATCTGCATGCGCTGGGTCAGCAGATCGGCCGTCGGCTCGTCGTGCGCGGCGTCGGCGAGCGGGAACAGGCTGCGCGCGGTCCGCACCACGGCGGCCTGGTCGTCGGCCAGCTGGCGGATCATCTCCGTCGCATCGGGAACGCCCTCGGCCTCCTTGATCGACGAGAGCTTGGCGTAGGCGCCGTAGCTGCCCGGCGCAAACTCGCCCAGCGCCCGGATCCGCTCTGCTATGATATCCACAGCGAGCGCGAGCTCCGTATACTGAAGCTCGAACATCTGATGCAGCGTGTTGAACTGCGGACCCGTGACATTCCAGTGGAAATTGTGGGTCTTGAGGTAGAGCGTGTAGGTGTCGGCGAGGAGGCGCGACAGCCCTTCCGCAATGGCCCGGCGCTCGGCATCGGGCATTCCAAGATCAATAGCAGACGCCACGGGCAGCACCCCCTGCAACTGTTACGCCAGGGAAAATGCCTGAATCCGGGATTCCCGTAAATAAGAAATCTTAACTGACAGTCATCGGGCGATGCGATCACGCTATGATCGATGCGCGAAGGACTCATCGCTGGAGGCGACGAGTCCTTCTTGTCATAGCGGCTCGGTTGCTGGACGCGTCTGCGGCGCGTCAGTTCTTCGGATCGGCGGCCGGCGTGGCCTTCGGCTTCGTGGCGCGCGGCTTGGCGGGGGCCTTGGCGGTTGCCTTTGCCGCCGGCTTGGCGACCGGGGCGGCCTTGGCGGCAGGCTTGGCGGCCGCCTTCGGCTTCGCAGCGGTCTTGGCCTTCGGCGCCGCCTTGGGCTTGGCCGCGGCCTTGGGCTTGGCGGCCGCCTTCGGCTTCGCCGCCGGGGCGGTGCGCGCGCGCACCGCGGCGGCAGCGTCCTCGAACTTCGTCTTGGCGGTTTCGGCCGCATCTTCGAACTTGGCCTTCGCCGCCTCGGCCGCGTCGTCGAACTTCGTCTTCGCCGCCTCGGCGGCATCGTCGAGCTTCGACTTGGCGGCGGTGCGCACGCGCTTCGACAGCAGCGCCGCGCCGATCCCGACGAGCGGGGCGGCGACGGCGAGCATGCGGGCGCTGATCTTCAGGCGGAACTTGCGGCTGGGTTCGGTCATCTCGGTCTCCGGGCTGCGTCCGGGCGCGCGCGTCCTCCGAGCGGCCCGAACGGATTGATGGCCCGGCCCTCATACCATTTCTGACCCGGTTCGACTCGAAAGATCGCAAAGTGCAGGTGCGGGGCCGCCGGATCAGCATTGCCGCTGCTGCCGACCGTCCCGAGCAGATCGCCCCGGCGCACCGCCTGCCCCTCAGCGAGCCCCGGCGCGTAGGCGTCGAGATGGGCGTAGTAGTAGTGGAGGCGCCCGGTGGGATCGGCCTGGTAAATCGTCGTGCCGCCGGCCTGGCTCTCGAACAGCTTGAGGATGCGCCCGTCCTCGACGGCCACCACCGGCGTTCCGCGCGGCGCGAGGATATCGATGGCGTCATGCAGGCGCGCGCCCCCGTCGCGCGCTTGGGCGAAGGTGTCGACGAGATCGGCAGCCCCGATGCCCTGCACGGGCAGCGTCAGGCGCTTGCTTGCCAGATCGTCGCCAGACTCGTCAGCGGGCGGCGGCGCAGGGGCGGGAGCCGGCGGCGGCGCCACGATCGTGCGCTCCTCCGTCCCTGCCGGTTCCCGCAGATTGAAGATGACGAGCCACACGGCGCTGGTCGCCGCCGCAGTGATCACCGCAGTCGCCAGCACCAGCAGACCGCGCCCCAGCCGTCCCGCCACGCGCGGCTACTCCTGGAAGATCGCCGGGGTGTCGGGCGCGACCATCTGGGCCAGCCGCGCCGCATCCCAGTTGGTCAGGCGCACGCAGCCGTGGCTCGCGGTCCGGCTGATCACCGCCGGCTCCGGCGTGCCGTGGATGCCATAATGCTCCTTGGAGAGATCGATCCAGACGACGCCCACCGGGCTGTTCGGCCCGGACTTCAGCGCCGCCTTGGAATGGCCGGGCTCGGCGTCCCAGAACAGGTCGGGATTGTACTGGTACGTCGGCATCTTGGCGACGCCGCGGATCATCCAGTCGCCGATCGGCAGCGGATCATGGGTCGAACCGATCGTCGCCGGGAACTGCGCGAGGAGCTTGCCGTCGGCGGCGAACGCGCGGACCAGCTTGTCCGACTTGTCGACGACGACCTTCGCCGCGCGCGGCTGCTGGGCCGCCACCGACAGCTCGTTGAGCGTTTCCGCCCAGTCGCGCAGCGGCGTCGGACGGGCGGGCGCGACCGCGGCCGCCGGTGCGGGCTCCCCCGCCGCGAGTCCATCGACGTTGCGGACATTGGGCACGCGCAGCACCGTGCCGGGGCGGATCGTACCGACCCCCGGGTTGAGCGCGGCCAGCGTCGCCGGGGTGGTGTGAAACTTCTCGGCCAGCGCCTCGACGAGCGAGGAATAGTAGAGCGCCGGCAGCTTCGCCTTCGCCATCATGTCATCGGGGATGCGGGCGAAGGGGCCGGCGGCATCCTCGGCGGATACCGCCAGCCGGACGAGCGCCGGCTTCTGGTCGCCGCTGGCGAGCGCCGCCCGCGTCGCCGCGTCGAGCGTGCCTGTCTCGGACAGCCCCCGCGCCGCCTGGTACCCCGCGACCGCCTTCGTCATCAGCGAACCCGCGCGCCCATCGATGACGCCCGGCGAGAAGCCCGCACGGTCGAGCAACACCTGCGCCTCCATTACGGCCGTGTCGGGAACCTGTGGCCTCGCCTGCGCCAGAACCGGCCCGGCCGTGGCGGCGACAAGGCCAATGGTTGCAACGACATGTGGAATGCGCATCCCGATCTCCCGATATTGTCGGCAGTGGGAACGCCGGCACGCGGAAAAGTCTCCGCTAATGTCTGGCGCGCAGTTGCGTAAAGGCGTGGCGATGGCGGCATTGGGTGGAAGTCTGGGCCGGCGGGGCCTGCTGACCGGCGGGCTCGGGCTGACTGCGGCGGCGCTTGCGCCCGGCCCGGCGATGGCGGCGCTCAAGACGGGCTCCGGCGAGCGCGCGCTCGCCTTTCACCATACCCACACCGGCGAAACGCTGCGCACCGTGTTCTGGGCCGACGGCGGGTTCGTCGCCGAGGGCCTGCGCGACCTCGACCGCCTGCTGCGCGATTTCCGCACCGGCGACGTCCATGCGATCGATCCGGAGCTGTTCAACCTGCTCCACCGCGCCCAGACGCTCACCGGCGGCGCGGGCAAGCGCTTCGAGATCATCTCGGGCTTCCGCAGCCACAAGACCAACGAGATGCTGCGCGGCGCATCGACGGGCGTCGCAAAAAAGAGCCTGCACCAGCAGGGCAAGGCGATCGACGTGCGCCTGCCCGGCGTCGATCTCGGCCACCTTCGCAAGGCGGCGCTGGCGCTGAAGGGCGGCGGCGTCGGCTATTATCCGGAGCCGCAGTTCGTCCACATGGACACCGGCCGCGTGCGCTTCTGGTAGATGCGCAAACGGGCGGCGGGTCACCCCGCCGCCCGTCGCGTGACGAACCTGTGGCTGGCGCTCAGCGCGGCGCCATGCGGATCGCGCCGTCGAGGCGCACGTCCTCGCCGTTGAAGTAGCTGTTGCGGCACATCTCGACCGCCAGGCTGGCGTACTCGTTCGGATCGCCGAGGCGCTTGGGGAAGGGCACGCTGGCGCCCAGCGCATCCTTGACGTTCTGCGGCGCACCCTGGAGCAGCGGCGTGTTGAAGATGCCCGGCAGGATCGTGTTGACGCGGATGCCCTCCGACGAGAGGTCGCGCGCGATAGGGAGCGTCATGCCGACAACGCCGCCCTTCGACGCCGAATAGGCGGCCTGGCCCATCTGGCCGTCTTCGGCCGCGACCGAGGCGGTGTTGACGATCGCGCCGCGCTCGCCGCCCTCCATCGGGTCGAGCGTCAGCATGCCCGCCGCCGACTTGGCGATGCAGCGGAAGGTGCCGACGAGGTTGATCTGGATGATGCGGTCGAAGGCATCGAGCGGAAAGTGCTTGATCGACCCGTCCTCCTTCGAGCGGCTGGCGGTCTTCGCGGCATTGCCGGTGCCGGCGCAGTTGATGAGGATGCGCTCCTGCCCGATCGCGGCGCGCGCCTTGGCGAAGCCGGCGTCGACCGACTCGTCCGACGTCACGTTGACGTTGCAGAACACGCCGCCGATCTCGGCCGCGACCGCTTCGCCCTTCTCAGCGTTCATGTCGAAGATCGCGACCTTGACGCCGTTCGCGGCCAGCAGCCGCGCCGTCGCCGCCCCGAGGCCCGAGGCCCCGCCCGTCACCACCGCCGACAACCCTTCGAGCTTCATGTTCCGTCCCTCCAGACTGGATGATCGTCGCCGGTGGCTATGCGGCAGCGCCGCGCCCGCGACACTTCGCGAATTGGTCAGGTGAGCGGCGGCTGGCTGGCGGGCTTCACCGCCCGCGCCGCCACGGCCTCCCGGTAGGCGAGATAGATCGACGAGCCGATGATGACCGCGCCGCCGACGAGCGTTTCCGCCGTCACCCGCTCGCCGAAGGCGAACCAGCCGATGGCGATAACGACGCCGAAGCGGAGGAAGTCATAGGGCAGAACCGCGGTGGCGTCGGCGACCGCGAAGGCGCGGCTCGTCGCCACCTGCCCGAAGGAGGCGAACACGCCGACGCCGACGAGCATCGCGAGCGTCGGCAGGCTCGGCGTCGTCCAGAAGAAGGGCACGACGATCGCCGAGATCGGCAGCATCAGGAGGAAGGTGTAGGCCGAGACGACGCGCGGATCGTCGGTGCCGACAAGCTGCTTGATTGCGATGAAGGAAAAGGCGGTCGACACGGCCGCGAGGACGGCCGCGAGAATCCCCGGCGTGATCGGCGCCGCGCCCGGCTGGAGCACATAGAGGACGCCCGCGAAGCCGGCCGCGAGCGCCGCGACCCGCCGGGCGCGGATACGCTCCTTGAGGAAGAGGACGGCCGCCACCGTCGTGAACAGCGGCGCGGCGAAGTTGATCGCCTGCACGGTCGCGAGCGGCGCATGCGCCACCGCATAGAAGGTCGCATAGGTGGCGATCAGTCCGGAGGTCGCCCGGCGCAGATGGACGCCGAGGCGGGTCGTCTCCGCAAACAGCTGCCGGTGTCGCAGCACGAACGGCAGGAAGACGAGCGTCCCCATCAGGTTGCGCCAGAACACGGTCGCGAAGGGATGGATCTCGACCGAGGCGCCGCGGATCATCGCCCAGACACCGGCGAAGGCGCAGCCGGCGAGGGTCATCCACAGCGGCCCCTGCACGGCGAGCGGCAGGCGGCCGATGAGACGCGTCAGAAAGCCCATGAACCGGGCTTAGGCGGGGGCGCGCGCCGTCGCAACCCGCACCGGGCCGCCCGCGCGTCGTCGGCTTAGCCGTCGAGCATCCGCGACAGCGTGCCGATGTCGCTTTCGAGCTCCCGGTCGGCGGCACGCAACTCGTCGATGCGCTTCACCGCATGCATGACCGTGGTGTGATCGCGTCCGCCGAAGCGGCGGCCGATCTCGGGCAGCGAGCGCGGGGTGAGCTTCTTCGCCAGATACATCGCGACCTGACGCGGACGGGCGACCTCGCGGGCGCGGCGCGCCGACATCATGTCGGACAGCTTCACCGAATAATAGTCGGCGACCTTCCGCTGGATTTCGTCGATGGTGATCTTCTTTTCGTGCGCGCGGAGCACGTCGGCGAGCACCTGCCGGGTGAAGTCGAGATCGATCGGCTTGCCGACCAGCGTCGCATAGGCGACGACCCGGTTGAGCGCGCCTTCGAGCTCGCGAACGTTCGAGGTGATGCGGCGGGCGAGAAAGTCGATGACGTCGGCACCGACCTGCGCCGCGCCCATGCGGGCGAGCTTGGAATGCAGGATGTTGAGCCGCAGCTCATAATCGGCCGGGTTGATGTCGGCGACGAGCCCCCAGGCGAGGCGCGACAGGATGCGGTCCTGAATGCCCTCGAGGCTCTGCGGGCTGCGGTCTGCGGTGATCACCAGCCGCTTCCCGGCGCTGATGATCTCGTTCATCGTGTGGAAGAACTCTTCCTGCGTCGAATCCTTGCCCGCGATGAACTGGACGTCGTCGATCATCAGCAGGTCGACCGAGCGCAGCCGCTGCTTGAAGCTGATCGTGTCCTTGGCGCGGAGCGCTGCGAGGAATTCGACCATGAACTTCTCGGCCGACAGATAGGCGACCTTGGCGTCAGGCTTGCGGCTCTTCAGCTCCCAGCCGATGGCATGCATCAGGTGGGTCTTGCCGAGCCCGGTGGTGCCATGGAGGAACAGCGGATTGAAGCTGATCGGCCCGCCTTCGGCGACCGTGCGCGCGGCGTTGTAGGCGAGCTCGTTGGACTTGCCGATCACGAACGACTCGAAGGTGTAGCGCTCCTCGAGCGCGACCCCGATGTCGTTGGCGGTCTCGGGCAGGGCGGGCGCGGTCTGCAGCGCCGGCACCGCGACCGATTCGCCGCCGCGCTGCGGAACGACCGTCAGCCGCACCGTCTGCACCTGCGGCGCATGCGCGGTCCACAGCGCGCGCAGCCGGTCGAGGAAATGGTTGCGGACCCAGTCGGCCATGAAGTGCGTCGGCAGCGACAGCGTCACCTCGGGGCCGTCCATCGCGACCAGCTCGACCGGGCGCAGCCACGAATCGAAGGTGCGCTGACCAAACTCGCCCTTCAGGTGCGTGCGAATCGCCTCCCAGACCGCGGCAGCATCCGGCGAATCGCCCATGAACAACGAAGTCGCCCTGTTCCCCAACCATGCCGAATTGGTTGCCATCGCCGCGTGTCGCCCCGTTTCCATCCCCACCGGCGAATCGCCGGCTCCGTCCGCTGTCTTCGCCGTCAGCGGTACGGCTGCCTGACATGTGTCAGGTCAACTACTTGCAAGCCGCCTTTAAGTGTTCGAGGCAGAGCAGGAACTTAACGTCCGAACAGCCCGAAGGCTCCGCTCCAAAGATACCCCGTAAAACCGGCGATCTTCACGCACGCGCAACTTCACTCAGGCCCGCCACCCCTATGGCGAGACCTTTCCGATACGCTCGACTATTTTCGAGACCGGGCGAAAACCGCCCGTCGGCGCTGGGCCGAAGGCAACCCTACGCAAAGCCGCGAACCCCGATCAAGGGGAGCATTTTCGCAAAAGTGAAATAATCCCCGTTGACAGGAGATTCAGTCGGAATCCCGCGGATTTGCGCCCAAATCACTGAAATGACGGGCTTTGTTGGCAGCCGAATCGGATGGTCCCGATTCGTCCCGCCGGAATACCGAGAGCGCAGCCGGGAGCGCACAAAGCAAACGCCGGCCGGACAGCGTCCGACCGGCGTTTGGAACCGCCGAAACGGCTGCGGGCTCAGCCCAGCGCGTTGACGCGCTTGGTGAGCCGCGAAATCTTGCGGGCAACGGTGTTCTTGTGGAGAACGCCCTTCGACACGCCGCGCATCATCTCGGGCTGCGCCGCCGCGAGCGCCGCCAGAGCCGCGTCCTTGCCGCCGGTCGCGATCGCCGATTCGACCTTCTTCACGAAGGTGCGGATGCGGCTGACACGCGCCTTGTTGATGTCGGCGCGCCGGTCGTTGCGGCGGATGCGCTTGCGCGCCTGCGGCGTATTGGCCATCGAAAACCCTCTAAGAACAGCTCTTGATCAACTCCGCTGCAAGGCGGAGAGCGGCGACAGCGAGGCTGCGCCGGGAAGGCGCGCCCTATACGGAAGATGGAGGGGTCGGTCAACCGGCGCGCCCGGCGATTCGCCGCAGTCGCGCGGGCGGGCCCGCCGGGTCAGATCAGCTTGATCTCCCGCAGCCGCTCCTGGAGGTAGCCGTCGGCGGTGATCCCGGCCGGATAGCGGTCCGGATTCGCCGCATCGACGCAGCCGGGGAGCGTCTTGATGAGGAACTCCGGCTCGAAGTGCAAGAAGAAGGGCGTCGAATAGCGCGCGAAGCCTCGGCGCTCGGGCGGCGGGTTGACGACGCGGTGAGTCGTCGAGGGCAGCACATGGTTGGTCAACCGCTGCAGCATGTCGCCGACGTTGACGACGAGCGCTCCCGGCGGCGGCGTGATCGCCAGCCAGTCGCCGTCGCGGGTCAGCACCTCGAGCCCCGCTTCCTCGGCGCCGAGCAGAAGCGTGATGACGTTGATGTCCTCGTGCGCGCCCGCGCGGACGCCGGGCGCGTCGGCGGGAATCGGCGGATAGTGGAGCAGGCGCAGAACCGAATTGCCCGCGCCGACCTTGTCCGCGAACCAGTCGACCGGCAGCCCCAGTTCGTGCGCGATGGCGCGCAGCAGCTTGGCGCCGAGCGCATCGAGCGCCTCGAACATCCCGTAGACATGGCGGCGGAAGTCCGGGATCTCTATCGGCCAGAGGTTCGCCGGCATGTATTTGCGGTAGGGGTGCCCCTCCGGCAGCTCGCGCCCGACGTGCCAGAATTCTTTGAGGTCGACCGCGCTGTGGCCCTTGGCGGTCTCGACCCCGAACGGCGTCAGCCCGCGCGCCCCGCCCGAGCCCGGGACATGGTAGCGACGCTTCACCTCCTCGGGCAGCGCGAAAAAGGCTTTGGTGTCGGCGAGCGCGGCGTCGAGCAGGCCCTGCGGCAGGCCGTGATCGGCGACAACGCCGAAGCCGGTGCGCTTGAAAGAGGCGACGAGATCGCGCGCGAAGCCGGCGAAATCGGCCTCGTAGCGCGTCATCGAGACAGGCTGGATCGAGCGGGGATCGGTCATGCGCCGACCTTTGCGCCGCCCGGGGCGCGGGCGTCAATGCAGCGCACCGACGCCCGCGCCGGGAGGGTTTCGGCTCAGCCGTCGGCGATCAGGCGGCGCAGCTTGGCGAGCGCGGGCTTGTCGCCTTCCTCCATGTCGATGGTCGCAACGAACTGGCCGCGGCGGCCCATGAGGAACACGGTCGCCGAATGGTCGATCGTGTAGTCGCCGCCGGGCTGGTCCACCTTGCCGTAGTAGACATGATAGGCCTTGGCGGCAGCAGCGATCTGGGTCTCGCTGCCCGTGAGCCCGAGGATCGGGGTGTCGAACAGGTCGACATAGGCGCCGATGTCGGCGGGCGAATCATGGCCGGGATCGACCGAGACGAAGACGATGTCGAATGCGTCGCCGTCGGCCCCGAGCTTCGAGCGCAGCTGCGCCAGGCGGCTGAGCGTCGTCGGGCAGACGTCGGGACAGCGCGTGAAGCCGAAGAAGATCGCGAACGGCCGGCCGCGCAGGCTGCGGTCGGTGACGGTCCGCCCCGCCGGATCGACGAGTTCGAACGGTCCGCCGATGGCGGCGCCATAGCTTTCGACCGCCGGGGCCGCCGGGGCGAGACGCCCCGTCATCGCCAGCACGCCAAGTCCGGCGGCGGCGAGCCCGACCAGCGCCCACAGTCCGATGCGCAGGCCGCGCAGCCGCCGGTCAGTGCCCGCCATGCGCACCACCCGTCGCGCCGGTCGCAGTCACCGGCTCGACCCGGAAGGGGACGCGAACGCGTCCGGCGCGCTCGAAGCGCAATTCGACCGGAACGCTCGCGCCGCGCTTCAGCGGGGCGGTCAGGCCGACGAGCATGAGGTGATAGCTGCCCGGCCGCAGCGTCACAGTGGCGGCGGCGGGGATGGCGAGCCCGTCGGTCATCTGCCGCATGCGCATCACGCCGCCCTCCATCGACATGCGGTGGATCTGGACCTCGGCTGCGGCAGGCGACGATGCGGCGAGCAACCGGTCGGCGGCAGCGCCGCGGTTGGTGATGGTGACGAAGCCGCCGCCGGCAGACTGACCGGCGGCCGTCTCGCGCGACCAGGCGTTGGCGATGGTGAGCGGCCCGGCCGCGACGGCGGCAGGCTTGGGCTCGGCGCTCGCGGCAGGCGGAAGGGCGGCGAGAAGGGACAGGGCGACAAGACGAATCGGGTGCATGGACGTCTCCGGATCGGACGGCCGCAGCCGCCGCGGCCTGGAGTCGATGCGACACCGGCCAGCGCGACGCGCGGCCCTTGGGGGCAGGGTCGGATCAGGCGGAGACGGTCGGGGGCGCCCGCAGCGGCGGGCGCAGCCGCAGCAGAGGCGCAGGCGGCGCAGCGGCAAGCACCGGGCTCGCCTGCGGGGCGGCGAACCGGATCGGCGCGCCGGGCCCGAGCGGGCCAGCCGCGATCAGGCCGGCCATGCCGAGCGCCGCAAAGGCGCACGGATGCTCGCGCGGCGCGCGCTCGGGCCCGGCATCGCCGGGCGGCAGCGCGACGGTGCGCACCCCGGTCTCCGAGCACAGCACCACCACGACGCCATCCGCCGCCCGCGCTGTCATGGCGCCGGACGGAATCAACGCCTTCGCCCCGAGCGCAAGCAGGAGCAGCAGCGGCGTCAGCCACCGGGATCGGGACAGAACAACGCGAAGGCCGCTCATGCCCGCCGCTATATTCGCGTCATGGCTGCAGGTCACGCGCGGAAATGGCGCATTTGCGAGGGAAATCACGACGGGCGCGGCGCGTCTGCGCCGTCCAGACCCGTCGATGAAGGGGAGAAAATGGCGCGCCCGGAACGATTCGAACGTCCGACCCTCAGATTCGTAGTCTGATGCTCTATCCAGCTGAGCTACGGGCGCGCAGGGAGCGCTCCCTTAGTCGAGGGCGGCGGCGCGCGCAACCCCTGCGCCGCCGGGACCGTCGCCGCGGACCCCGGCGGGTTGGCAAGGCGGGGAGGCGGGACTAGGGTCCGCCGCCATGCGTACCGCCCTTCTGCTGCCGCTCGTCGCCGCCCTGTCCGCCTGTGCCGCCGCCGACGGCGAATGGCCGAGTCTGGCGAAGCGGCCGGGCGAGCTGAGCCCGCAGGCGGCCGCCGCCGAGGCGGGTATCGGCGCGACCGCCGCGCCCGGCGCGACCGCGACCGCGGCGTCCGCGCCCGTCGTGGTGTCGGCGCGGATCGCCGAGGCGACTGCCGATGTCGAGCGCGCCGCGGAGCTGCTCGCCGCCGCCAAGACCAATGCCGATTCGGCTGCGGCCGCCGCCGCCAACGCCGCCCCGGGCAGCGAGGCGGCCTCGAAGGCGCAGCTCGAACTGTCGCGGCTGGAGCGCGCCGGGGCCCAGATCGTCGATCTGCGCGACCGGCTCGACGCACTGGCGGGGGATACGGCGCTCGCAGCCTCGGGCGGGGCGAACGTGGCCGCCGACGTCGCGGCGCTCGGCCGGCTGATCGCCCGCGCCGATGCGCTGCGCGCCGATTACGACCGCAGCTTCGCCGCCGCGCGCGACCGGCTGGCGAAATAGCGGGCCGCGGAGTCGCACGCCGTCAACTTTTCGGCTTATGCTGGGTTCTAGGACCGGCGAGGCGTTCCCCTCGCCGCTCCCGAAAGGCCCGTCATGGCGACCGCGCACATCAACCGCATCGGCACCGCCGTTCCGCCCAACGACGTCCATGAGGCCTTCGTCGGCTTCGTGGACGGCTTCATTCCCGAACGCCGCGAAAAGCTGATCTTCAAGCGCATGGTCGGCCGCGCCGACATCGCGCACCGCTATTCCTTCTTCCAGCCGTCCGACACCGGCGATGCCGATTCGGAAGGCTTCTATGTTCGCGGCCGCTTCCCCTCGACCGCGGCGCGGATGGCCCGCTACGAGCAGCACGCCCCCGATCTCGCGGTCCGCGCGATCGATGCGCTGGGCGACATCGACCGCAGCGGCATCACCCACCTCATCGTCTCGTCCTGCACGGGCTTCATCGCGCCGGGGCTCGACCAGATGATCGTCGCCCGCGCCGGGCTCCAGCCGTCGGTCGAGCGCACCGTCGTCGGCTTCATGGGCTGCTACGCCGCGGTCAATTCGCTGCGGCTGGCGCATCATATCGTCCGGTCGGAGCCGGCGGCGCGCGTCCTCGTCGTCAACCTCGAGCTCTGCACGCTCCACTTTCAGGAAACGCCCGATCTCGAGCGGCTGCTGTCGATGCTGCTGTTCGGCGACGGCTGCGCCGCGAGCCTTGTCACCGCCGATGCGACGGGGCTGGCGCTTCACGATTTCCGCGCCGCGACCATCGAGGAGTCGGCCGAGAACATCACCTGGCGGATCGGCGACCAGGGCTTCGACATGCACTTGTCGGGCGAGGTGCCGATCAAGATCGGCCGCGCGCTGAAGGCCGACCGCGAGCGCAACGATCCCGGCAACCTGCTGCGCGGCCGCCAGCCGTCCGATTACGACGCCTGGGCGGTGCATGCCGGCGGGCGCACCATCCTCGATGCGGTCGAGCAGGGCTATGAACTGGCGGGCGATGCGCTCGCCTGGTCGCGCGGGGTGCTGCGCGACTTCGGCAACATGAGTTCCGCGACGATCATGTTCGTCCTGGACCGCCTGATGCGCAGCGACGCGCCGGCGGCGAACGGCATGGGAATCGCCTTCGGGCCCGGCCTCGCCGCCGAAAGCTTCCGCTTCTCGCGGGCCTGACCGCTTGACGCTGTGGCCCGACCTGTCGGTCCGCTCGGTCGAGCCCGAGTGGATGGACGATCCCGCCATCGCGCCCGAGGTGTTCGCGGCGCTTCTGGCCGATCTCGAACGCGTCAACGTCTGGACCCGCGCCAAGCCGCCGACGCTGGCCTGGCTGGCGCAAGCAACCCGCGACCTGAAGCCCGGCGATGGCTTCTCGCTGCTCGACGTCGGCTACGGGCGCGGCGACATGCTGCGCGCCATCCACCGCTGGGCAACGCAGCGCGGCCTCGTCCCCCGCCTGTCCGGCATCGACCTGTCGCCGTGGAGCGCGCCCGCTGCGCGCGCCGCGACCCCGCCGGAGATGGCGATCGACTATCGCACCGGCGACCTGTTCGACTGGCCGGCGGCCGACGCGCCGGACTTCATCGTCAGCTCGCTCGTCGCCCACCACCTGCCCGACGAAGTGCTGCTATTGTTTCTGAAGTGGATGGAGGCGACCGCGCGCAAGGGGTGGTTCGTCAATGATCTCCACCGCCACCGCATCGCCCATCTCGGCTTCGGCGCGCTCGCGGTCGTCATGCGCTGGCACCGCTATGTCCGTCATGACGGCATGGTCTCGGTCGGCCGGTCCTTCCGCTTCGCCGACTGGGCGCGGCTGCTCGCCGAGGCGCAAATCGCTGACGCCGAAGTGCGCTGGCGCCTGCCGTTCCGGATCTGCGTCGGGCGGCTGCGGTGAGCGACGCACCCGTCATCCTCGGCGGCGGCCCGGCCGGGGCGAGCGCCGCGATCCGGCTGGCGCGCGCCGGGCTGTCCCCGCTCGTCATCGAGCGCGACGCTGGACCCCGCCACAAGGTCTGCGGCGAATTCCTCAGCATCGAGGCGCAGGCGGTGCTCGCCCATCTCGGGCTCGATCTCGATGCGCTGGGCGCGTCGCGGATGACGCGGGTGCGGCTCGTCCATGGCCGGCGGGTGGCGGAGTCCGCGCTGCCGTTCATCGCGCGCGGGCTGACCCGGCGGACGATGGACGAGGCGCTGCTGGCCGCCGCCGTCGCCGCCGGCGCGCGGATCGAGCGCGGGGTCGCGGTGCGCAGCGTCGGCGACCGCCGCCTGACGCTCGACGGCGGGCGCGAGATCGATGCGCCGCGGTTGCTGCTCGCCAGCGGCAAGCACGATGTGCGCGGCGTGCGGCGCGATCCCGCCGGCACCATGGCCGATCTCGTCGGCTTCAAGGCCTATTGGCGGCTGCCGCCGGCCGAGACCGCTGCGCTCGACGGGCATATCGAGATCGTGCTGTTCGACGGCGGCTATGCCGGGCTCCAACTCGTCGAGGACGGGATCGCCAACCTCTGCCTGCTGGCGACGCAGGCGCGGCTGGCCGCGGCGGGCGGCTGGGAGGGTCTGCGCGACGGGCTGGTCGCCGAATGTCCGCATCTGGCGCGACGGCTGGGCGACGGCAGGGAACTGCTCGACCGGGCGCTGGCGATCTCCAACGTGCCTTACGGCTATCTCCACCGCCCGCGCGCCGAGGATCCCGACTGGATCTGGCGCGCCGGGGACCAGCTCGCGGTGATCCCGAGCTTTTCGGGCGACGGCATGTCGATCGCGATGGCGACGGGCCTGGCCGCCGCCGATGCGCTGATCGCCGGGACGGGCCCGGCCGCGCACCACGCCGCCCGCGCTGCCGAGCTCGCACCGCAGCTGGCGCTCGCCGACCGGCTGCACCGGCTGTCGCGGATCGCGCCGCTGCACGGCCCCGCAGTCGCGGTGGCGCGGGCGGTGCCGGGGGTGCTGCGCGCGGTGGCGCGGGCGACGCGGGTTCCCGAAGCCGCGCTGCCGCTGTGAACCGCTAGACGCCGCGCGGGAAATAGACTTCACGCGGCGGCCCGCCGCCGAGCCGGGTCGCGACCTCGTCGATCATCATCCGCGTCACCGTCGGCAGATCGAGCTGGCGCGCCTCGGCCAGCGTCATCCAGGCGATGCCGTCGAGCTCGCCGCAGCCCGCCGTCGGCTCCAGCGCCAGCAGCTCGTCGGCATCCGCCATGAAGAAGCGCGCATCGAAGCGGCGCGGCAGCATCGGCGGCGTGATCGCGCGGCCGATGAAGCTCAGTGCCCCGAGGTGCGGCCGCGCGCCGGCCGCGAGGAACTCTCCCCAGACCCCGCGACTGCGCGCGGGCGCGGCCGGGCGCGCCATCAGCAGCCCCGCCTCCTCGAAGGTCTCGCGGATCGCCGCCAGCGCCAGCGCCCGCCCCTTGGCGCCGCGCGCATGCGGGGCGAGCAGCGCCGCGGTCGCCGGGCTGAGGTCGGTCGCGGTCTCGACGCGGTAGTCGGACGGGTGCAGCCGCCCGCCCGGGAACACCCATTTGTCGGGCATGAAGGCATGACCGCCGACGCGCCGGCCCATCAGCAGGCGCGGCTCGGTCGTCGCGTCGCGGACAAGGATCAGCGTCGCCGCATCGCGCGGGCGGACGGGGGCGGCGGGCACGGCGTCGGCGGTCATCGGCCCCGTCTTGGCGGCGCTCCACAGAGCCCGCAACTGGCAGAAAAGGCGCGTTTGATCTGCGTCAATTCATGTCGACCCCGAACCGGTCAGGGTGCCAGCATGAGGATCACCCGGTTCACCGATCTGGCGCTGCGGCTGCTGACTCATCTCGCCCGGCACCCGGACCGGCGCAGCGCCGTCGCCGGCGTCGCCGCCGCCTATGAGCTGTCCGCCGCGCATCTCGAAAAGGTGGCGAGCGAACTCGCCCGGCTCGGGCTGGTCATCGCGACACGCGGGCGCAACGGCGGGCTGCGGCTGGCGCGGCCGGCGCACGACATCGGCATCGGCTCGGTGGTGCGGGCGCTCGAAAGCGGCGACGTCGCCGGCTGCGAGGGCTGCCGCGAGCGCGCCCGTTGCCGGTTGCCGGCGCTGCTGTGCGAGGCGTTCGGCGCCTTCTACCAGACGCTTGACCGCTACACGATCGCCGACCTCAGCGCCGCGTCAGAGGTCGATGCGGCGGGCGGCCAGCCGTTCGATCTCGGCCGGCTCATGGGTGACGTAGAGAATCGGCAGCGCCAGCTCGTCGCGTAGCCGCGCGACGAGATCGAGAATCTCGGCCGCGCGCGGCCGGTCGAGATGCGACAGCGGCTCATCGAGCAGCAGCAGCTTCGGTTCCGACAGCAGCGCCCGCCCGATGGCGACGCGCTGCGCCTCGCCGCCCGACAGCCGCCGCGGCCAGCGGTCGAGAAGCCGCTCCAGGCCAAGCAGCGCGACGACGCGGTCGAACGCCGCCGCATCGGCGCGGTGCCGCCCGAAGAGCAGATTGGCGCGCACGTCGAGATGCGGGAACAGCCGCCGGTCCTGGAAAACATAGCCGACGCGCCGCGCCTCGGGCGGCAGATCGGCTCCCGTCGCCGCATCGAACCAGATCTCGCCGTCGACCGCGATCCGACCGGCATCGGGGCGCGACAGCCCGGCCACCATGTCGAGAATGCTGGTCTTGCCGATCCCCGACGGGCCGAACAGCGCGGTGACGCCGCGCTCGGCGACAAAGCTGGCCGCGACGCGCGTCTCGCCGAGCCGCTTCTCGACGGCGACCTCGATTCGGGTGTCGGCGACGGTCATGCCAGCCGCCGCGCCGCGCGCCGGGTCAGCCATTCGGAGAGCAGCAGCGCCCCGACCGACAGCGCCACCGCGACAAGCGCGAGGCGCACCACTGCATCCTCGCCGCCCGGGGTCTGGAGCAGGCCGTAGATGGCGAGCGGTAGCGTCTGCGTCTCGCCCGGAATCGAGGAGACGAAGGTGATCGTCGCCCCGAACTCGCCGAGCGCCTTGGCGAAGCCGAGCACCGCGCCAGCAAGGATGCCGGGCAGGCTCAGGGGCAGCGTCACCTTGAGGAAGGTCGCGCGCGGCCCGTGGCCGAGCGTGCGCGCCGCCTCCTCCAGCCGGCGGTCCACAGCCTCGATCGACAGCCGCATCGCCCGCACCATCAGCGGCAGCGCCATCACGCCCGCCGCGATCGCCGCGCCCGTCCAGCGAAACATCACGCTGAGCCCGATGGCGTCGAGCGCGGCACCGAGCGCCCCCTCGCGTCCGAAGGCGATGAGCAGCAGATAGCCGGTGACAACGGGGGGCAGCACCAGCGGCAGGTGCACCGCCACATCAAGCAGCCAGCGCCCCGGAAATCGCCCGCGCGCCAGCGCATAGGCGGCGGCATAGGCGAGCGGCAGCGTCGCCAGCGTGGCGACGGCCGCGACCTTCAGACTGAGCAGAACCGCCGTCCATTCGGCCGGCGACAGCGCCATCACGGCAGTTCGACGAGGCGCAGCGCGGTGAGGTTGCGCAGCGCGCGCCCGCCACGGGCATCGCCTTCGACGACGATCCGCAGCGGCCCCGCCCCGGCGAGCGGCGCGCCCTCGCAACGGTCAGCGACGAGCACCTTGCCCTTGCCGAAGGCGCGGTCGAGCTCGCCGAGGGTGAAAGCGACCCGGTAGCCGTCGCTGGCGATCGCGACGACGACGGTGCGCTGCGCGGCCCCCCGCAGCTGCTCGCCCCCCGGCGCACCGGCTGCGGCGAGCACGTCGGTCAGCCAGACGCCCTCGCAGCGCACCGGCTTGCCGTCGAAATTCTGGGTCGCCGCCGCGCGCGGCATCGCCCACAGCGCCGCGGCGTCGAGCGCCAGCGGCTTGGGCGCGCCCTCGACCTTGAGGATGGTCTGGGCGCCGGCTGGAACGGCGGCGGCGACCAGCAGCGCGAGCAGCATCTTCATCGAACCACGAACCCCCGTTTGCGCAGCGCCGCCTTCGCGGCCGGTGAGCCGAGAAAGCGCAGAAAGGCTAGGCTGTCCGCCCGCGCCGGCGCAAGCGCCGCAGCCGGATAGACGACCGGCGGGTGACGGCCTTCGGCAAACACCCCGGCCACCCGCACCCGCGCCGAGGCGCGGGCGTCGGTCGCATAGACGATCCCTGCCGCCGCGTCGCCGCGCTCGACGAAGGCGAGCGCACTGCGGACATTTTCGGCGTTGACGGTGCGCGGGGCGACCGTCTCCCACAGGCCGAGCGAGGTCAGCGCGGCCCTGGCATAGCGCCCGGCCGGCACCGCCGCCGGATCGGCGATGGCGAGGCGTCCATTCGCGCCGAGTTGCCTGAGGAGCCCGCGGCCCTGCGCGAGGTCGCCCCGCGGCGCCGGGGCCGACGCGGGCGTCACCACGACGAGGCGGTTGCCGGCCAGCGCGCGGCGGGTGCCCGGCGCGAGCAGCTTGCGCTCGTCCAGCCAGTCCATCCATTCGAGATCGGCCGACACGAACAGATCGGCGGGCGCGCCGCGCTCGATCTGGCGGGCCAGCGCCGAGGAGGCGCCGAACACCAGCACCGGGCGCGGGTTGCCACGCGCCGCCCAGACATCGGCGAGGTCGCCCATCGCCTCGGTCAGACTGGCCGCCGCGAAGATGCGGACCTGGGCACGCTCCTGAGCGGTGGCCGGTGACGCGAGCGCGGTCAGCAGCAGCGCCAAGAGGAAACGGATGAGCGTCATGCGCGCTCTATGCGCAAGGCCTGCCCGCCGCGTCCAGCGCGGGCGTTGTTGCGCCCGTGATTGAACCGGAACGCCCGTCGCACGTTCTCGGCGCTGGGACGCGGGCGTTCGGCCCGTGGGGGTAGAGGCCGCGCCCCGCAGTGACGATCAGCGTAACGACAGGGAGTTGACCCACGTGAACAAGTTCACCCTCGCGCTTGCCGCCGCCAGCTTCGGTCTGCTCGCCGCCTGTGGCGGCAAGGGCGACGATACGGCCGGCGACAAGGTCGCCGCGGACGCGGATGCCGCCGCGGATTCGATGGAAAACCAGGCGGACGCAATGTCCAACGCCGGCAATGAAGCCGCGGCGGATTCGATGAACGCGCAGGCCGACGCCACCCGCGAGGCGGGTGAGCAGGCCGAGCAGGCGATCGACAACGCCGACATCCAGACGTCGAACCCGGCGGCGACCGCCAAGGCGGTCGAGGAGAAGGCCGGCCTGCCGACGTCGACAGAGACCGCCAACGACGCTGCCAAGGGCAACTAGGCGAAACAGATCCGTTTCCTGACGGAAAAAACTGGGGCGCCGGTCGCAAGATCGGCGCCCCTTCTTCTTGTCCGGGCGGGCCCGATCAGAAGCGCGTGCGGACGGTCACGCCATAGGTGCGCGGCTCGGCCGGGAAGGTGATGTAGAGCGGGTTGGCGCTCGCCACACCGACCAGACCGGCCTGCAGCGAGCGGAAGGTGCCGCCGCCCTGCAGCGGCGCGTCGGCCGCGATCTGCTGGAACTTGGTGTTCAGCAGGTTCTGCGCCCACAGCTCGATGCCCCACTTGCGGTCGGTCTGGTTGACGCCGATGCGGGCGTTGACCGTCAGGAAGCCCGGCTGATCCTTCTCGATATCGAGATCCGAGCCGGTGTTGAGCTCGCTCTGATAGCGGAAATCGACGTAGACGAGGCCGCGCAGGTTGTCGTTGATGTCGGGCGTCCACCCGGCCGAGCCCGTGACCGTGTAGGCCGACGAGTTCGACAGGCGGTGACCCGGCAGCTGGAAGAGCGCCGGCGACAGCGCCCGGCCGAAGGTGCCGGTCAGGTTGTTGCGATAGGCGGTGTCGGTGTAGGTCACGCCCAGCGTCGTCGACAGCGTCGGCGTCGGCTGCGCGAAGGCTTCGAACTCGAGGCCCTTCGACACGACGCCGGCGCGGGTGCGGCCGGCGGCGCAGGCGCCGGTGGTGAAGTTGCCGTCACGGTCGCCGCCCGCCAGATCGTCCTTGCAGGCCGCGATGTTGGTGACTTCGAAGTTCACCCCGTTGAAGGTGTTGAGCTGGAAGTTGCGGAAGGCCTGGTAGAAAGCGGCGATGTTGATGTCGATGCCGCGGCCGTTCCACTTCATGCCGACTTCGTAGGCGTTCACCTTCTCCGGCTCGAAGCGCAGGTCGGCGATTTCGGCGCGGCCGTTGCCCGGCTGGTTCGCCGCCGAGGCAAGGCGCGCGGCGCAGCTCGGCAGGCCGGTTGCGGCGTTGCCGGCGTCGAAGGTCGCCGAGCAGGCCGGATCGAGCGCCGAGGTGTCGAGGTTGAAGCCGCCCGCCTTGTAGCCGCGCGAGTAGGACGCATAGGTCAGCACGTCCGGCGTGATCTTGTAGGAGAGCACGGCGGTGCCCGACCACTCGCTCTCGGTCTTGACCCGGCCCGGATCGGTCAGCGACAGACCGGCGCCCGAGGTGCTGTTGATCACGCAGGGCAGACCCTGCAGACCCTGCAGGAACGAGCTGCGCAGCGCGGTGCAGAAGGCGTTGTTGGTGTTGAACGTGCCGTTCAGCGTCTTCTTCTCGTTGGTGTAGCGGACGCCGATGGTGACATCGAGCTTGTCCGGCACGACCGAGAAAACGTTGTGGGTGAACAGCGCGTAGTTGCGGCTGGTCTGCTCGAACTGGTTGTTGACGACGCCGGTGCCGTTGAGCAGCTGGCCGGTCGGCGTGAAGCCGATCGCCGAGGCCGGCGAGCAGCCGGATCTGGCCGGCGGTGCCGGCGGTCGCCGGGTTCGCACCGAGCGCGGTGACGAGACCCTGCGCCACCGTCCTGTTCATGCAGCTCGTGTCGGTGGTGCTGATCAGCGCGTTCTGCCCGAGCGCGCGCGCGAAGTTCTCGGCGAGCACGCAGTTGGCGTAGCGGTTGTAGTCGTTGCCGTACTTGATGTCGTCGTCGACGGTGAGCGTCTCATGCGCGTAGTAACCGCCGACCAGCCAGTCGAGTCGGTCGTCCATCGCCGAGCCCTGGAAGCGCAGCTCCTGGGTGAAGGTCTCGAACTTGCGGTCCTGATCGGTGCGGCGAAGGATATCGAGCGCGTTGAAGTCCGAATCCTGGCCGTTCTCGCTCTTGTAGACGCGATAGGCGGTGATCGACGTCAGGTTGACGTTGCCGAGCTTCCAGTTGGCCTCGCCCGACAGACCCATGTCCGAGCTGTCCTGGTGATAGTCGAAGCCCGGCGAGATCGACGTGCGGTAGACATACTGGCCATCCTGCGCGGTCGGGATCTGGATCTGGCCGCCGAGCGTCTGGATGATGTTGAAGAGCTGGTTCGGCTCGCGCGTCACATTGCCCTGCGCATCGCGCCGGTAGGTGACGGTGCTCGGCAGATAGACCGCGCCGCAGCACTCCTCGTTCTTCTTGCTGTAGTCGCCGATGATGCGGATCGAGAGATCGTCGTTCGGCTCCAGCTGAAGCTGGCCGCGCACGAGATAGCGGTCGCGGTCGTTGAGGCTGCGGCCCGAGACGACATCGGTGATGAAGCCGTCGCGCTTCACATAGACGCCGTCGATGCGCGCCGCCGCCTTGTCGCCGGCGATCGGCCCGGTGACCGACCCCTCGAAGCGCATGAAGTCGTAGTTGCCGTAGT
>JADCGM010000320.1 GCA_020249025.1 Alphaproteobacteria bacterium | reverse complement strand
CACATCTACGATCAGGACTTCGACCGCGATTCGAACACCATCGAGGTGTTCATCACGCGTATCCGCAAGAAGCTCGGCGCCGACCTGATCACGACGATCCGCGGTCTTGGCTACAGTCTCGACGACCCACGCGGCTGAGGCGGCGACCCGCCCGCTGAACGGCGCGGCCGCGCGGCCGGCCGGGGCCAGCACGCGTTTCTGGCTGTGGAGGCGCGGCTCGCTGACCCGGCGCATGCTGGCGATCGCCGCGGCGTGGATCGTCCCGCTGCTGCTGATCGGCGGCTTCGCGCTCGACCGGGTCATCGTCGCCTCGCTGACCCGCAACTTCGACGGCCAGCTCAACTATGCGCTCACCGCGATGATCGCCTCGGCCGAGATCGAGGCGGGGGGCGAGGTCTATTTCAGCCGGCCGCTGGGCGACCAGCGCTTCTCCGAACCCTATTCCGGCCTCTACTGGCAGGTCAGCGCGCCGGGGCTCGAGCCCTTTCCGTCGCGCTCGCTCTGGGACCGGCGGCTGAGGACCGACTTCGACAAGCCCGACACGCGGCCGCACGCCTATACGAGCGACGAGTTCGCGGGCGAGCCGCTGCGCGTCGTCGAGCGCGATGCCGTCATCCCCAATTCGCAGGTGCGCTGGCGCTTCCAGGTCGCGCAGAGCACCGCCGACCTCGACGAGCAGATCGCCGAGCTGCGGCGGATCGTGATCTGGTCGCTGACGGTGCTCGGCGTCGGCCTGCTCATGCTCATCGCGCTTCAGGCCACCTACGGGCTGTGGCCGCTGCGCCGGGTCAGCCGCGCCATCGCCGCGATCCGCTCGGGCGGGCGCAAGCGCATCCCGACCGACTTTCCGCCCGAGATCGCGCCGCTCGTCGTCGAGATGAACGAGCTGCTCGACTACAACGAGCAGCAGGCCGAGGCCGCGCGCATGCACGCCGGCAATCTTGCCCATGCGCTGAAAACGCCGATGAGCGTGCTCGCCAACGAGGCGCGCGCCGGCGCGCCCGACCTTGCCGCCGCGGTGCTGCGCGAGACCGAGCTGATGCGCCGCCATGTCGATCACCACCTCGCCCGCGCCCGGGCGCTCGGCCGCCGCGCCGATGTCGGTGCGCGCGCGGCGGTGTGGCCGTCACTGGAGGCGTTGCAGCGCGCGATCAGCCGCATCCATGCCGACCGCAGCGTGGTTATCGACATCACCGGCGACCGCGAAGCAACCTTCCGCGGCGAGAAGCAGGACCTCGAGGAGATGGTCGGCAACCTGCTCGACAACGCCGCGAAATATGGCGGCGGGCGGGTGTTCGCCACCGTGCGCCGCGACGGGCGCTGGCTCGAGATCCAGGTCGAGGACGACGGCCCCGGCATCGCCCCGCGCGATCGCGAACGGCTGTTCGAGCGCGGCGCCCGGCTCGATACCGGCAAGCCCGGCACCGGCCTCGGCCTCGCCATCGTGCGCGACGTCGCCGAGATCTGTGGCGGGCGGGTCGAACTCGCGGCCTCCGACGACCTCGGCGGGCTGTGCGTGACGCTGACGCTGCCCGCCGCGGGCTAGCCCGGCCCCGCCACCGCGCCGGCCGCCATCCCCGCCACCGCACGCGCCGCTTCCAGATCGGCGCGCACGCCATCGCGCAGCGCTTCCGCCTCGCGCAGCGCCGCGGGCGAATTTCGGCCGTAGAGCTCGGGCGCCCACTGCAGGCGCGCATGGGCCCGGTCGCGGATGTCGGCGAGCCGATCGAGCCGGTCAGCCTCGGCATCGGTCGCCGGCTCCGGCGCATCCCGGTAGAGGCGGTCGATCGCGGCGACGGCCGCCCGGCTGTCATTGATCAGCGCAAACACCCGCAATGCCGGTGTCGGGGCCGGACGGGGGGCGGCTGACGCCGCGCGCGGTGGCGCGACGGGTGTGGCGACTACAGGCGCCGGCGGCGGAGCGGCGACCGTCGCCGGCGGCGGGCGATAGGGGGGGCGGTAGGGCGGCCGATAGGCCGGCTCGCTGACCGGGGGCAGCAGATCGGCCGGGGCGGCGTCGCTGGGGGCGTCCGTGACCGCGGCGACCTCCGGCGCGGGCGGCGGATAGGTGCGCGACCGCGCAACGAGCGTGTCGAGCCGCTGCCGGGTCGCCGGATCGAGCCTGCGCGCCGCGGCGTCGCCGACGCTTGCGGTCATCCGTTCGACCGCCGCCTGCGCTGGCAGGATGTCTTCGTCGGCGCGGCCGAAAGCGGCAGTGGGCGCGGCGGCGGTGGCCGGGCGCGGGGTGGTCTCCTGCACCGCCTCCCGGATCCCGATGCCGAGCGCCAGCCCGCCGAGCACGGCCGCCACCGCCAGCCCGCCCAGCAGTCTGCCGCGGCGGTGCGGCGGCGGCGTGTAAGGCCGCATCGGCGCATCATCGCGGGGCGAGGGCGCCGGCGGGGCAGTGGCGCCGCGCGGGCTGAGCGCGGCCAGCGCCCGGAGATCGGCCGCCGGGTCGGACGCGCCGCTCGCGGCCCGGCTGCCGAAACCGATCAGGGTCGGGTCGCCATTGTCGTCGATCAGGATGTGCTCCGGTGCGATCGCGCCGTGAACGACGCCGGCTGCATGCGCCCGCGCCAGACCGCCGGCTACGCGCCGCACAATGGCGTCGCGCGCGGCGGGCGGGAGCGCGCCCGGGCCCGCCGCTAGCGAATCGAGCGGTGAGCCGTCGATGACAGGCATCGCGAAATAGGCGGTGCCGTTCGCCTCGAACGCGGCGCGGACCGGCACCAGCCCGGGCTGCGGACCGATGTCGTACAGCCGCCCGGCATCGTCGAGAAAGCGCGTCAGTCCGTCCTCGAAGGCGTCGCTCGCCGCGCCCGGCACCGGCCGGACCTCTGCGCCGTGCCGCATGGCGAGGCCCGCCGGGAAATACTCCTTGATGATCGCGTGACGCCCTTGCGGATCGCGGCCGCGATAGGTCAGCGTCTGCGCTCCGGTGCAAAGCAGCACCGCAATGCGAAAGCCGCCGACGATCGTGCCGGGGGCGAGGGCCGGGGTGTCGGCGGCGATCGATCGGGCCGGGCGGACCATGGCGGCGGGTCTCCTGTTCGGCGCTGTCAACGCCCCGGCTTACCTCCTGCTCCGCCCCGTCGGCGCAACTGGCCGCAGCACCCGCGCAGTCGATCCGCAAGTGCCGGGCCGTTCATATTCAGTAAATCAGATGGTTCAGAAGTCATTCATGGCCAGACGCTAGAACAGGATCACGGAAACCGAAGTAACGGACCGGCGTTAAAGCCGGGTCATGCTATTCCGGATTTCGGGATCAGGAGGTTTGTCATGAAGAAGCTCGCTCTCGCCGCCGCCGCGATCGCCACGCTGGCCGGTCCGGTGCTCGCGCACCCGCCCTCGCACGCCCCGGCGCACGGCTGGCGCGCGCAGCAGGGCGACTACGATTATCGCCGCGCCGGCTACTACGACAATGTCCGCTACGATCGCCGCTACGACGAGCGCCGCTACGGCTCGCGCTACGCCGGCGACCGCTACTGCCGGAAGGACTCGAACATCGAGGGCACGATTATCGGCGGCGCCGGTGGCGCGCTCGCCGGACGGGCCATCGCCGGCCGCGGCGACAAGGGTGTCGGCACCGTCGTCGGCGCCGCGCTCGGCGGCCTTCTCGGCCGCGAGATCGATCGCAGCGAGCGCCGCTGCCGCTAAGCCCTCGGGCGGAAGAAATGAAGGGGCCGGACGAGACCTCTCGTCTGGCCCTTTATTTTCGCGAAAGCTTGGCTAAAGTCCCGCCTCAGCCAGTTTCGGCTTAGTTCTAAACGCAGGGGAGGAATGGATGGCGTCCAAGAAACCGAACGCGCTTCAGCAGCCGCTCACGCCGTCGGCGGCGCTCGCCGAGATCGTTGGCAAGGGCCAGGTCACGCGTGGCGAGATGGTCAGCAAGGTCTGGGACTACATCAAGAAGAACAATCTCCAGAACCCGGCCAACAAGCGCGAGATTATCGCCGACGCCAAGCTGAAGCCGATCTTCGGCAAGGACAAGGTGACGATGTTCGAGATGAACAAGCACCTGTCGGCGCATCTCAAGTAGTCGCTGGTTCGACTGCCTCAAGCGGGCGCGGGGCCACAGGCCGCCGCGCCCGTTTCGCATTTGGGGCTCAGGCGGCGACGAATTCCGCGATCGCCTCGAGGAACGCCGGGCCATAGGCGTCGAGCTTGCGGGCGCCGACGCCGGAGATCTCGGCCATGGCGCTGAGCGTCGCCGGGCGCGCCTCGGCCATCTCGCGCAACGTCGCGTCGTGGAAGATCACATAGGGCGGCACCCCGCCCTCGGCGGCGAGGCGGCGGCGGACGGCGCGCAGCGTCTCGAACAGCGGATCGTCGGCCGCCGACATCGCCCGCGCCCCGCGCTCGCGCCGGCGCTTGGGCCGCTCCGGCTGGAGCCGGAGCTCGACACGCTGCTCGCCCTTCAGGATCGGGCGCGCATTCGGCCCCAGTCCCAGCCCGCCATGCTCGACATCGAGCCGCAGCGCATCGGCCGCGACGAGCTGGCGGCTGAGCGCGCGCCAGACGTCGGGCGCGGTCTCGCGGCCGATCCCGTAGACCGACAGCGTGTCGTGCCCGAAGCGCGCGATCCGCTCGTCCTCGTCGCCGTGCAGCACCTTGACGAGATGGGCGACGCCGAAGCGCTGGCCCGTCCGGTACACCGCCGACAACAGCTTCTGCGCATCCTCGGTGGCGTCACGGGTCTCCGGCGGCGACAGGCAGGTGTCGCAGTTGCCGCACGGCGGGGGCGCGGGCTCGCCGAAATAGGTGAGCAGCGGCACGCGGCGGCACACGCTCGCCTCGCAGAAGCCGATGAGCGCATTGAGGCGCTGATGCTCGGCGCGCTTGCGCTCCGCGCTCGCGCCGCCGGCGTCGATGAACTGGCGGGCGCGGGCGATGTCATCGGCGCCGTAGAGCATGTGCGCGACCGACGGCTCGCCATCGCGCCCGGCGCGCCCCGTTTCCTGATAATATTGCTCGATCGAGTCGGGCAGGCCGAGGTGGAGGACAAAGCGCACGTCGGGCTTGTCGATGCCCATGCCGAAGGCGACGGTCGCGACCATCACCATGTCCTCCGATGCGACGAACGCCGCCTGATTGCGCCGCCGCGTCTCCGCATCGAGCCCGGCGTGATAGGGCAGGGCGTTGACGCCAAGCCCGGCAAGCCACTCCGCCGTGCGGTCGACCTTGTCGCGGGTGCGGACGTAGATGATGCCGGGGCGGTTGGCGTGGGCGTCGAGAAAGGCACGGGTCTGCTTCTTGCCCTCGCCTCGCGGGGTCACCTCGTAGCGGATGTTGGGCCGGTCGAAGCCCGCGACGACCATCCGGTCCTCGGCGATGCCGAGCTGCTCGAGGATGTCCTTGCGGGTGAGCGCGTCGGCGGTGGCGGTCAGCCCCAGTCGCGGCACACCCGGCAGCCGGTCGCAGAGCTCGCGCAGCTTCCGGTAATCGGGGCGGAAATCATGGCCCCACTGGCTGACGCAGTGCGCTTCATCGAT
>JADCGM010000032.1 GCA_020249025.1 Alphaproteobacteria bacterium | reverse complement strand
TCGCCCAAGCCGACCAAGAAATGCCAGAGGCATCGCCCGCTAACACACACATCTGCACGGTAAGGCAGGCGTTTGGGAAAGCGACGGGCCAAAGCGCAGAAAAGCTCCCACCTCCGCCAGCGTGCCGCATCCATTGAACCATTAGCCCGCTCGGCAGCTTCTGGTAGCCAGCGGTCGCAAGCGCCTTCGCCGCGCCGAGTGTCGAAAAGACCGCGTCGCCGCTGGCATCGGCAAGCGCCCCGTCGCGGCCGGCCGCGGCACCGGCGACCGCGAGGTCGCCATCGCGCCGGGCGACCCCGACGCCTCGATCCTGCTCTATCGCATCCATTCGACCGAGCCCGGCGTGATGATGCCCGAACTCGGCCGCACCCTGCGGCATGAGGAAGGCGAGGCGCTGGTCCGGCGCTATATCGCGGAGATGAAGTAGAATCCCCTCATCTCCCCTCCCCGACGGGGAGAGGGCGGGGGAGGGGGCGTCGGCTGCGAAGACAGCCGCGCCACGTTCTGGGAGTTCGTTCGGCTGTCTTCGCAGCCGATGCACCCTCCCCAGGCCCTCCCTGAAGGGAGGGGAGGCCACTACAACGGGATGTTGTCGTGCTTCTTCCAGGGGTTTTCGAGGCTCTTGGTGCGGAGCTTCCGCAGCCCCACCGCGATCCGCTTGCGCGTCGAGTGCGGCATGATCACCTCGTCGATGAAGCCCTTCGACGCCGCCACAAACGGGTTGGCGAAGCGCGCTTCATACTCGGCGGTGCGCTCGGCGATCTTCGCGGGATCGCCAATGTCCTGACGGAAGATGATCTCGACCGCACCCTTCGCGCCCATCACCGCGATCTCGGCGGTCGGCCAGGCGTAGTTGAGGTCGCCGCGCAGATGCTTGGACGCCATGACGTCGTACGCGCCGCCATAGGCCTTGCGGGTGATGACGGTGATCTTCGGAACGGTCGCCTCGGCATAGGCGAACAGCAGCTTCGCACCGTTCTTGATGATGCCGTTGTGCTCCTGCGCGACGCCGGGAAGGAAGCCCGGCACGTCGACGAAGGTGACGATCGGGATGTTGAAGGCGTCGCAAAAGCGCACGAAGCGCCCGGCCTTCTTGGACGCCGCGATGTCGAGGCAGCCTGCCAGCACCATCGGCTGGTTCGCGACGATGCCGACGGTCGAGCCCTCGATGCGCGCGAAGCCGACGATGATGTTGCCGGCGTGGTTCGGCTGCAGCTCGAAGAACTCGCCCTCGTCCGCGACTTTGCGGATCAGCTCGTGCATGTCGTAGGGCTTGGTCGCCGACGACGGGACGAGCGTGTCGAGCGACATCTCGATCCGCTCGGGATCGTCGGTCGACGGGCGGAACGGCGGCTGCTGCTTGTTGTTCAAGGGCAGGAAGTCGAAGAACTGGCGGGTGCGCAGCAGCGCCTCGACATCGTCCTCCATCGCCACGTCGGCGACGCCCGACTTCGTCGTGTGCGTGACCGCGCCGCCGAGCTCTTCCTGCGTCACCACCTCGTTGGTGACCGTCTTCACGACGTCGGGGCCGGTGACGAACATGTAGGACGAGTCCTTCACCATGAAGATGAAGTCGGTCATCGCCGGCGAATAGACCGCGCCGCCCGCGCAGGGGCCCATGATGAGGCTGATCTGCGGTACCACGCCCGAGGCGAGCACGTTGCGCTGGAACACTTCAGCATAGCCGCCGAGGGAGGCCACGCCTTCCTGGATGCGGGCGCCGCCCGAATCGTTGAGGCCGATGACAGGCGCGCCGACCTTCATCGCCATGTCCATGATCTTGCAGATCTTCTGTGCATGGCGCTCGGACAGCGAGCCGCCGAAGACGGTGAAGTCCTGGCTGAACACGAAGGTGAGGCGGCCGTTGATCGTGCCCGATCCGGTGACGACGCCGTCGCCCGGGATCTTCGTCGCCTCCATGCCGAAGTCGACGCAATTGTGCTCGACGTACATGTCGAGCTCCTCGAACGAGCCAGGGTCGAGCAGGATCTCCAGCCGCTCGCGTGCCGTCAGGCGGCCCTTGGCGTGCTGCGCGGCGATACGCTTCTCGCCGCCGCCGAGGCGGGCTGCGCTGCGCTTCTGCTCAAGCTGTTCGAGTACCTTCAGCATCTGCGTCCCCTTGTTTGCGCGGCAGCGACTAGCACCCCTCGTCGCGCAATGTCACGCCCGTGAAGCCTTCCATCTGGGCAAGAAAATGTTGAGCGCGAGCCCGCCCATCACCAGCGCCGCGCCGCCGAGCTTCCACGCCGGCAGGCTTTCGCCGAGCATCAGCACCGAGGCTCCGATCCCGAAGACAGGCACCAGCAGCGCCATCGGCGCGATCTGGACCGCCGGGTGGCGCGCCAGCAGCCAGCCCCAGGCGGCATAGCCGAACAGGCTGTTGCCGACTGACTGCCAGGCGACCGCCGTCCAGGTGGCGGCGTCGGCGGCGGCGAGTCCCGCAGCGATCCGCTCCGGCCCCTCGACGAGGAAGGACAGGCCGATCAGCGGCGGCACCGCGAACAGGCTCGACCAGACGACATAGGCGAGCATGTTGGCGTGCGGGTCGCGCCGCGCCACCGCATTGCCGAGCGCCCAGCTGAGGCCGGCGCCGAGGACGAGCAGCAGCCCTATGTCGGTCGCCTCCCCGCCGCCCGCGACCGCGATGAGCAACAGCCCGCTCGCCGCGACCGCGACCGCCGCCCATTGCGCCGGCTTCGGCCGCTCGCCGGTCGTCAGCATCGCGAGCCCGATCGTCCAGAACACCTGTGTCTGCACGATGAGCGAAGCGAGGCCGGGTGTGATGAATTGCGTCATCGCGATGTAGAGCAGCCCGAACTGGCCCGCCCCGATCAGCACGCCATAGGCCGCCAGCCGCCGCCACGGTACATCGGGGCGCTTGAGGAAGAAGGCCGCCGGCAGCAGCGCGAAGAGGAAGCGAAGCGCCGCGAACAGCAGCGGCGGCAAGTGATCGAGCCCGATCCGGATGACGACGAAGTTCGTCCCCCAAACCGCCGTCACCGCCACCGCAAGCAGCAGGTGCAGGGGTGGGAGCGGGCGGGCGGACATGGCATCGGGTTAGCCCGCCATGACGGTGAGGGCAATTCGCGACCGACCTGACAATTGTGACATTGGCGGATCGTGTTTACACTCCTTGTCGGGCGCAAGGGCCTCCGCGGGCAGGCGGGGCCGGCGCCAACAGGGGAGGGTGACATGATGCGTCTCGTCATCGGCAGCCTTGTCGCTGCCGTCGCGATGTTCCTGCTGGGCTTCGCCTTCTACGCCACACCGATGCAGACGATGGGTTTCGCGCAGCCGACTCAGGCGCAGAGCGACGCCGTTCAGGCCGGCCTCGCCGGGCTCAGTTCGGGCACCTATGTGATCCCGGGCGGGCCCGACATGGCCGCTGCCGAAGCCGCGTTCGCCAAGGGGCCGGTCGCGCTCGTCAAGGTGCACGCCGGCGGCATGCCGATGTTCGATCCGATGGTGCTGCTCGCCGGCTATGTTCACATGGCGATCTCGGCATTCCTGCTCGGGCTTGTGCTGTGGACGATCCGCGACAAGGTCCGCGATGTCGGGACGCGCGTTCAGGTCGTCGCCGGCGCCGCGCTGGTGATGGCGGTGTTCGTCCGCCTCGGC
>JADCGM010000319.1 GCA_020249025.1 Alphaproteobacteria bacterium | reverse complement strand
GTTGTCGGTGCCGGTCGAATTGCCCGCCGGGCCGCCGGTCGCCATCGAGTCGGTGGTGCCGTTCGTCGTCGAGCCGCCCATCGTTCCGGTGGTGCCGGTCGTGTCCATGGTTCCAGTCGGGCTGGTCGCCCCGACCGTCGCGCCCGACTCCATGCCGGCCGAGGTGTCGGTCGCCGTGGTGTCGGTAGTGGTGCCGGCGGTGTCGGCGTTGTTCCTGCTGCCGCACGCCGCGAGCGCGAGCGTCGAGGCGGCGAGCAGCGTGAGGGTGGTGGTACGCATTGGTGAACTCCCGGTGACAAATGCCGCGTCGCCAACAGCCGCGCCGCGCCATGGTTCCGGGTTTCGGCTCGCCGCGCGTGAAACAACGCGCGCAAGCGGACCTTGCCCCAACGCAAAGGAGCCGCGCCGCCCGGTAGGGGAGACGCGGCCCCGTTCGGCCTACGAAGGCGCTCGCGCTTACTTCTGCGCGGCGGCGTCCTCGGCCGGGGTCTGCACCGCGGCGTCGGCGGTGGCGGCGGCGTCGGTCGCGGCGCCCTCGACCGCAGCACCGGCCTCGGCGGCAGCGGCCTCGGTGTCGGCGACGGCTTCGGTGGTGGCGGCGCCAACGTCGGTCGCGGCCGACTCGGCGGTGGCGGCGGCGGCGTCGCCGGTCGCCTCGGCGCTGTCCTCGGTCTTCTGGCTGCAGGCGGCGAGGCCGAGCGACGCGGCGAGAACGGCGACGAGCGCGATGTTGCTGGTCTTCATGATGCGGACACCCCTTGTTACGGTGACGGTTACTGGAACTGACTGGCGGCCCCGCGAAACCGCGAGGACGCCGCGGCCTGATTGCGCAGCTAAGCTTCCGGCTGCAAGGGGGTTTCGCCATGGGGCTGTACGCCGAGCGCATCTTTCCGTGGCTGATCGACCGCGGGCTCGACACGCCGGGCATCAATGCCCGTCGGGCGCGGCTGCTTGCCGAGGCGCGCGGCGCGACGCTGGAGATCGGCTTCGGCACCGGGGTGACGCTGCCCTTCTACGATTTCGCGCGGGTGACCTCGCTCACCGTCGTCGAGCCGTCGACGGGGATGAACCGGCGCGCCGCGCGCCGGATCGCGGCGGCCGGCGCGCCGGTCGAGATCGTCGCCGGGGGCGGGGAGCGTCTGCCCTTCGACGACGCGCGCTTCGACACGGTGGTGACGAGCCTGACGCTGTGCTCGGTCGACGACCCCGCCGCCGTCCTCGCCGAGATCCGGCGGGTGCTGAAATCCGGCGGGCGCTTTCTTTTCCTCGAACATGTCCGCAGCGACGATTCTGCCCGCGCGACGTGGCAGCGGCGGCTGACCCCGCTCCAGAAGGTGATCGGGGTTGGCTGCCATCTGGACCGGCCGACCGCCGACTGGGTGCGCGCCGCCGGCTTCGAGCTGCCGGTGGTTGCGCAGCAGATCGAGCCGTCGATGCCGTTCGCGCCGCTCGTCCCGCTCATCGAAGGAGTCGCCGTCCGGCCATGACCGCACTTGCCGATCCGCTGACGCTGCCCTGCGGGGCGGTGCTCCCCAACCGCCTCGCCAAGTCGGCCATGACCGAGGGGCTCGCTGACCCGCACAATCGCGCCACCGAGGCGCATGTGCGCCTGTATCGGCGCTGGTCGCAAGGCGGGGCCGGCTTGCACATCACCGGCAATGTCCAGATCGACCGCCGCCATCTCGAACGGCCGGGCAATGTGCTGTTCGACGGCCGCCGCGACCCCGAAGCGATGGCGCGGCTGCGCGACTGGGCGAAGGCGGGGACCGAGGGCGGCAATCACCTCTGGGTCCAGATCAATCATGCCGGCCGCCAGACCCCGAAGACAATCAACCCGACGCCCGACGCGCCGTCGCCGATCCCCGTCGGCCTGCCCGGCAAGCAGTTCGGCATGCCCGTCGCGCTGACGGGGAGCGCGATCCGCGATCTCATCGCGCGCTTCGCCGAGGCGGCGGCGCAGGCGCGGGAGGCGGGCTTCACCGGTGCGCAGGTTCACGCGGCGCACGGCTATCTGCTGTCGAGCTTCCTGTCGCCGCTCGCCAACCGGCGCGACGACGAATGGGGCGGCTCGATCGAGAACCGCGCGCGGTTTCTCGTCGAGGCGGTGAAGGCGACGCGGGCGAAGGTCGGCGCGGACTTTCCGGTGTCGGTCAAGCTCAACTCGGCCGATTTCCAGCGCGGCGGCTTCGCGGTCGACGAGAGCGTTCAGGTCGCGCGCTGGCTGCAGGAGGCGGGCGTCGATCTCATCGAGCTGTCGGGCGGCAGCTACGAGCAGCCGCGGATGATGGGCAGCGAGGGGCTGGAGCCGCCGGTCGGCGTGCGCGCCAGCACCGCCGCGCGCGAGGCCTATTTTCTTGACGAGGCGGCGCGGATGCGCGCGGCGCTGACCGTTCCGCTGATGGTGACGGGCGGCTTCCGTACCCGTGCTGGGATGGATGCGGCGCTGGCGGGGGGCGATGTCGATGTCATCGGCCTGGCCCGGCCGCTGTGCACCGATCCGGAGGCCCCGGCGGAGCTCTTGGCAGGCACCCGCGACGCGCTGCCCGACTGGGAGCGCACCCTG
>JADCGM010000318.1 GCA_020249025.1 Alphaproteobacteria bacterium | reverse complement strand
GAGCGTTCTCCGGTTTCGCGCCAGGTCCCCTGCGTGCCGTCGACCGTGAAGCGCAGCAGCACCGGCCCGGCCGGGACCGTCCAGCGGAACACGCCGGGCCCGACGAGTTCGCCGCTTGCCTCGATCATCTCACCGAACCCGAAGCTACGGAACAGGTAGCGCTTGGCGCGGTCGTCGTAGCTGATCACCGCGAAGGAGCCCGGCGTCGGCTTCGCGCCCTCGATGTTCTGGCGCAGAGTCATGCCCTCGACGATGGCAACCAGCCCGCCGGCCTTCGGCGTCACCCGCACCACATAGCTGTCGCGCATCGTCTGCCCGGTCGGCAGGTTGCGGTCGCCCTGCCCAAACCATTCGCCGTGGAGAAAGCCGATGTCGGCCATGGCCTTGGCCTGCGCGGCGAGATCGCGCGGCTGCGCCGGCTGGGCGGCGAGCGGTGCGGCAAGCAAAAATGCGGCGAGCGCGAGCGTGCGGATCATCGGCGGTCCCTTCGTCCCAATCCCTGCGTCAGCCCAAGATTACCCATCCCGGGGATAATCGCGACCGACCCGGCGGCGCTCTGCCCGCCCTGCGAGACTTTGCGCTTGGAGCCACGGCCCGCTGCGACTACATGCGCGCCGCACCTCCCCTCCCCAGATACACCCGAGGACCCCATGGACCTGTCGCGCCTTCCGATCGGCGAGAACCCGCCGCAGGACGTCAACATCATCATCGAGATTCCCGTCGGCTCGGAGCCGGTGAAGTACGAGTTCGACAAGGCGAGCGGCCTGCTCGTGGTCGACCGCATCATGCATACCGCGATGCGCTATCCTGCGAACTACGGCTTCATCCCACACACGCTGGGCTCCGACGGCGATCCGCTCGATGCGCTCGTCGTTTCGGGTGTGCCGTTCGTGCCGGGCTGCGTCGTTCGCGCTCGTCCGGTGGGCGTGTTGCTGATGGAGGACCAGGCCGGCGGCGATGAAAAGCTGCTGATGGTCCCCGTCGATGCGCTCCACCCCTATTACACGGGCGTCACCACCTACACCGATCTGCCGCCGATCGTGATCGAGCAGATCGAGCACTTCTTCGCCCACTACAAGGACCTCGAGGCCGGCAAGTGGGTGAAGGTCGAAGGCTGGGCCGGCCCCGACGTCGCCGAGCGCCTGATCCTCGAAGGGATCGACCGCGCGAAGAAGTAGGGTCAGGAAACCCCCTCCCCCGAACCGGGGGAGGGTTGGGGTGGGGGCTGTCCGTCGGAAGCGCCACATCCTGAACGACCCCCACCCTGACCCTCCCCCGGTTCGAGGGAGGGGCGCATCCTGCTGGCCTGTCCGCCCCCTCGTTTCCACGAGCCTTGCCGTGCGTTACCGCCGCACTAGCTTGGCACTCGGGGAGACAGACATGGGCGAGACGGTTCGCATCACCGCCGAGGACGGCTTCGCGTTCGACGCCTATGTGGCGCGGCCAGCCGCGCCCACCCGGCGCGCCGTCGTCGTCATCCAGGAAATCTTCGGGGTCAACGCGCACATCCGGGGCGTCGCCGACTCTTACGCGGCGCAAGGCTTTCTCGCGGTCGCACCGGCGCTGTTCGACCGACGGCAGGCGGGCGTCGAGCTGGGCTATGACGCCGAGGGCATCAAAAGGGGTGTCGAGATCGCTTACGGGATCGGCGAGGCGGCACTGACCGATGTCGCGGCCGCCATCGCATGGGCGCGCACCGAGACCGGAGCCAATCCGGGCGTCGTCGGCTATTGCTGGGGCGGCTCGCTCGCCTGGCTCGCGGCGACGCGGCTGGTGCCCGACGCCGATGCGCCCGCCGAGGCCGGCGCGCTCGTCGGTCCGGCAGCGGTCGTCTCCTACTACGGCCGGCTCGTGCCCGATCATGCCGACGAGGAGCCGCGCTGCCCCGTCATCCTGCACTTCGGCACCCGCGACGCGTCGATCCCGCTCGACCGCGTCGAGGCCTTCCGCGCCGCCCGGCCCGAGGCCACAGTCCACATCTACGAGGCCGGTCACGGTTTCAACTGCGAGGCGCGCGGCGACCATGACCCGGCCGCCGCCGCGCTCGCTGCCGAGCGCACGCTCGCCTTCTTTCGCAGCCACATGCCAGACTGACCGCGCCGCAGACGCGCGACTTCGGGGAGGACCATGCATCCGTACATCCATGCCGCCAGCCAGCCCGGCAAAGCCGCCATCGTCATGGCGAACTCCGGCGAGACGCTGACCTACGCCGAGCTCGAGGCCGAATCGAACCGGGTCGCGCAACTGTTGCGCTCGCACGGCCTGACGCGCGGCGACGCGATCGCCGTGCTCATGGAGAACAGCCTCCACTATCTCGCGATCTGCTGGGGTGCGCAGCGCGCCGGGCTCGTCTTCACCTGCATGTCGACGAAGCTGTCGGTCGACGAGGCGCGCTACATCATCGAGGACTCGGGCTCGCAGCTGCTGTTCGCCAGCGCCGGGCTCGCCGCGGTCGCGACACAGCTCGAGACCCCGCGCGGCCGCTATGCCGTCGGCGGCGATCTGCCCGGCTTCACCCGCTTCGAGACCGCGCTCGGCGCGCAGCCAGCGACACGCATCGCGGACGAATCCTCGGGCCGCGACATGCTCTATTCGTCGGGCACGACCGGCCGCCCCAAAGGCGTGTTCGGCGCGCTTCCCGAAGGCCCGATCGATGCGCCGGATGCGCTCTTCGGCCTCGCGACGATGCTCTACGGCTTCAATGGCGAGACGGTCTATCTGTCGCCCGCCCCGCTCTATCACGCGGCCCCGCTCCGCTACTGCATGTCCGTTCACAAGGCGGGCGGCACCGTCATCGTGATGGAGAAGTTCGACCCCGAACGTTACCTCCAGCTCGTCGAGCAGTATCGCGTCACCCACTCGCAGTTGGTGCCGACGATGTTCGTCAAGATGCTGAAACTGCCCGACGACATCCGCGCGAAATACGATACGTCGAGCCTCAAGGTCGCGATCCACGCCGCCGCCCCCTGCCCGGTCGAGGTCAAGCACCGGATGATCGCCTGGTGGGGCGAGAAGATCTTCGAATATTATTCCGCGACCGAGGGTGCCGGCTTCACCGCGATCTCGCCGCAGGAGTGGCTGAAGAAGCCCGGCTCGGTCGGCAAATCGATCCTCGGCCAGATCCGCATCGTCGACGAAGACGGCACGCTGCTGCCGCCCGGACGCGAGGGCCGCGTCTTCTTCCACGGCGGCACCGACTTCAAATATCACAACGACCCCGAGAAGACCGCCGGCGCCAAGTCCGAGCATGGCGCGACCTTCGGGGACATCGGCTATGTCGACTAGGACGGCTATCTCTTCCTGACCGACCGCGCCGCCTACATGATCATCTCGGGCGGCGTGAACGTCTATCCGCAGGAGACGGAGAACGTTCTCGTCATGCACCCGAAGGTCGCCGACGTGGCGGTGATCGGCGTGCCGCACGAGGAGCTGGGCGAGACGGTGAAGGCCGTCGTCCAGCCGCGCGATTGGGCCGACGCCGGGCCGGACCTTGCTGCCGAGCTCACTGCCTTCGCCCGCGAGCGGCTGAGCCACATCAAATGCCCGACGAGCATCGACTTCGAACGCGAGCTGCCGCGGCATGACACGGGGAAGCTGTACAAGCGGCTGCTGAAGGACCGGTATTGGCCGAAGTGAGGCGGGGTTCTGGCGCGTTGGAGCAGCTCAGGCCTATCCCTGCTGCGCAGCCCCCGCGATCCGCCGCTCGTCCCAGGCGATGTACAGGCAGGCGGCGATGATGAT
>JADCGM010000317.1 GCA_020249025.1 Alphaproteobacteria bacterium | reverse complement strand
GCGCGACGGCGTGCCGGTTGTCGTGATCGACGCCGCGCCCGGGCCCGAGCATGACCTGCGCGCCTCGACCTTCCATCCACCGACTCTCGACATGCTCGACACGCTCGATCTGGCGCGTCCGCTGATCGCCGAGGGGCTAGTCTCGCCGACCTGGCAGATCCGGATGCACGAAACCCACGAGAAGGCCGAGTTCGACGTGTCGATGCTCGCCGGCGACACGGCGCATCCCTACCGGCTGCAATGCGAACAGCACCGGCTGGTGCGGATCGCCAGCGAGCGCATCGTCGCTGAGCCGAACGCCGACATGCGCTGGGGCACCCGGCTGACCAACCTGACGCAGGACGCCGAGGGCGTGACGGCCGCGGTCGAGACCGCGGCGGGGCCGGCAACGATCCGCGCCCGCTACCTCATCGGGGCGGACGGCGCGCGCAGCGCGGTGCGCGATCTGATCGGGCTAGCCTTCACCGGCCATACCTATCCGGAGACGACGATCCTCGCGGTGACGCCGACGCGGTTCGAGGACCATCTGCCGGGCCTGTCCAACGTCAACTACTGCTGGCGGACGGGCACGACCTTCAGCCTGCTGCGGCTGCGCGATTTCTGGCGGGTGAGCCTGTATCCCGAGGGCGAGGAGACCATCGAGTCCGCGCAGGAACCGGACGCCATCCAGCGCAAGCTGCAGGCGATCGCGCCGCTGCCCGGCCCATATGAGGTGCGCGAGGTGCGGCCCTACCGGGTGCACATGCGGATCGTGGACACCTACCGGGTCGGCCGGGTGCTGCTCGCGGGCGATGCCGCGCACATCAACTCGCCGTCGGGCGGAATGGGCATGAACGGCGGCATCCACGACGCCTTCGAGCTGACCGATGCGCTGTCGGCAGTGTGGCGGGGCGGGGACGAGCGGCTGCTCGACCGCTATACGCGCCGCCGCCGCCCGGTCGCCGAGGCCGAGATCCTGACGCAGGCGGACCGCAACCGGGCACGGATGCAGGAGCGCGATCCGGAGAAGCGGCGGGCGGCGCTCGCCGAGCTTCAGGCGGTGGCGGCCGATCCGGTGCGGGCGCGCGAGCATCTGCTGCGCACCTCGATGATCGCGGGGCTGCGCAAGGCGGCGATGATCGACTAGCCGACCTGCCGCCAGCCGGTGGGGCCGGCGCGCCCGCGCGCCAGTTCCATGCGATATTCGAACTGGTCGGGGACATAGAGGCTCTGCTGGACGAGATGCGCGCCGCCATCCCCGTCGCGGACGATGCGCTGCATGCGCAGGAGCGGCGAGCCCGGCGAGACCGCGAGCAGCTCGGCGGTGCGCGGATCGGCGGCGATGGCGCTCAGCGTCTGCTCGGCGCTCGCCGAGGAATGGCCGGCTTCCTCGAGGATCTCGATCACCGGGCGGTCACCGAGCCGGTCCCGCGCCACGATCCGGGCGAGCGACGACGGCAGCCAAAGGCTGGTCAGCGAAAACGGCCGGCCGGCGTGCGAGCGAAGGCGCTCGATGTGAAGGCAGGCGGCGTCGTCGGCGAGGCCGAGCGCCCGCGCGGCGAAGGGCAGCGGCCGGGCGGTTTCGAAGACAAGCGTGCGGGCCGTGGTTTCGAGGCCGAGGGTGACGAGGCCGTCGACCGCGCTGCTGATGCGGGTGCGCGTCGGCGAGCGGCCCTTCACATAGGTGCCGGCACCGCGCCGCCGGTCGACGAGCCCGTCGCGTTCGAGAAGGCTGAGCGCGCGCCGCACGGTGACCCGCGAGACCCCGAAGTCGGTCGCCAGCTTGGGCTCGGCGGGAAGCGGGCGTTCGGCGGGAAGCACCCCGTCGCTGATCCGCTGGCGAAGGGTGAGGTAGAGCTGCTGGAAGACGGGAACGCCCTCGGAGCCGCGCCTCATCTGCCGGCGCCCATCGGTCGCAGCGCCAGCGGCTCGGTCGGCACCATCACTGTCTTTTCCTCGGTGAAGAGATCGATGCAGCCCTCGCGGCCGTCGCGGCCGAGGCCCGAAGTCTTCCAGCCGCCGAAGGGCGCGCGCAGATCGCGGGCGAGAGGGGTGTTAACCCAGACGGTGCCCGTCTCCAGCCCGGCGGCGACGCGGGTCACGGTCGGCAGATCGTCCGACCAGATGTAGCCGACGAGGCCGAACTGGCTGTCGTTGGCGCGGCGCACCGCCTCGTCGAGATCGTCGACGATCTGGATGGTGGCGAAGGGCCCGAAGATCTCCTGCTGGCAGATGGCGAGATCGTTGGACGGGGCCAGCGCGACCGTCGGCTCGATCCAGAAGCCGCGGTCGAAGCCGGGCGCGCGGCGGCCGCCGCAGAGGATTTCGGCGCCTTCCTCGCGGGCGCGGTCGGCAAAGGAGAGCACGCGGTTCATATGCCCTTCGTGGGCGATGGGGCCCATCTCGGTGGCGGGGTCGAAGGGGCAGCCGAGGCGGATGTTCTCGGCGCGCTCGACGAAGCGCGAGATGAAGCGGTCGGCGATGGCGCGCTCGACAAAGATGCGCGAGCCAGCGAGGCACTGCTGGCCGGCGCCGCTGAAGATCGCGAGCAGGGAGCCGTCGATGGCCGCGTCGAGATTGGCGGTGGCGGCGACAATGTTGGCCGACTTGCCGCCGAGCTCGAGCCCGACCTTGGCGATGCGCTGGGCGGCGGCCGTCATGATCGCCTTGCCGGTCTCGGTGCCGCCGATGAAGCCGATGACGTCGATGCCCGGATGCTCGGACAGCGCCCGGCCGGTGACGGGGCCGGGGCCGTTGACGACGTTGACGACGCCGGGCGGCAGGCCGCCTTCTTCCATCAGCTCGACCATGCGCAGCACGCTGAACGGCGTGAACTCGGACGGCTTGATGACGACGGTGCAGCCGACCGCGAGCGCGGCGGCGAGCTTCATGCTCGACAGCACATAGGGGGCGTTCCACGGCGAGAAGATCGCCGCGACGCCGGCCGGCTGGCGAATGGTGAGCGTGAGATAGCGCTCCATCTGCTGGAAAGTCTGGCCGGCGTGGGTGGCGGCGACCTGGGTGAAGAACTCGAAGTTCTCGAGCATCCGGGCGACATGGGTGGCGCGGACCTGCGGGATCGGGGTGCCGATCTCCAGCGCCATCAGCGCGGCCAGTTCCTCGGCGGCAGCCGCGAGGCGGTCACGCGCGGCGAGCAGGATGGCGTTGCGGTCGGCGGTGCTGCGCCGGGACCAGCCGGCGAAGGCGGCGCGCGCGGTGCGCACCGCCAGATCGACCTCTTGGGCGTCGGCTGTGGCCCAGGTGCCGAGGACTTCGCCCGTCGCCGGATAGACATGGGTGAGGGTCGAGGCGACCGGCTGGCGGGTGCCGGCGATGTGCGATCCGGCCGACAACGGGACGCGGAGGCCGGTCCGGCCGGAAAGCTCTGAAATC
>JADCGM010000316.1 GCA_020249025.1 Alphaproteobacteria bacterium | reverse complement strand
ATTTCGGCGATCCCTGGTTTCGCGGGCCGCTGCGCGTGCTGCTGGACGCGCTGAAGGAGGAGGCGCGGCTCAATCCAATGGGGCGGATGCTCGCGCACGGCCAGCTCCTGAAGACGCTGAAGGAGCGGCTGTGGGCGCAGGCGCTGTTCAGCGCGCACCCCGAGATCCGCGCGCGCCCGATCACGGCGCCCGTCGTCATCGTCGGCCCGATGCGCTCGGGCACCACGCGGCTGCACCGGCTGCTCGCCTGCGATCCGGGCTTCGTCCATCTGCGGCTCTACGAGGCGATGTGCCCGGTGCCCTGGCCGTCGAGCCTCAAGCGCCGCCGCGATCCGCGCATCGCCTACACCGACCGCGCCTGGCGCGCGCTCACCTGGATCAACCCCGGCAACGCCGCGGTCCACCCGACCGGCGCGCTCGAACCCGACGAGGAGCTGGGGCTTCTCGAAAACAGCATCTGGGGCGCGATGATCGAGGCGCAGCGGCGCGTGCCGTCCTACGCCCGCTATTGCGAGACGACCGATGCGACGCCCGCCTATGCGCACATGGCCGATCTGCTGCGGCTCGCCGGCTGGTTCCGCGGTGACGATCCGGCGACGACCTGGCTGCTGAAGACGCCGCAGCACATGCAGGATTTGGACGCGCTGCTGCGGGTCTTCCCCGATGCGCGGCTGATTTTCCTGCACCGCGATCCGGCAGCGGTGGTGGGGAGCGCCTGTTCGCTCGCCTGGCACCAGATGGTCGTCCAGAGCGATGCGGTCGATCCGCACTGGATCGGCGCAGAGTGGCTGCACAAGACCGGGCACCGCATCGAGACGACGCTCCGGGTGCGCGAGAGCGTTCCCGCGGACCGCCAGCTCGACATCGGCTTCGACGAGATGAACCGGGACTGGCGCGGCGCGATCCGCCGCGTCGGGGCCTTTCTCGGCCGCGACCTCGCCCCCTCCGAGCCGGCGATGGCGGCCTATCTGGGGGGCGAGCGGCGTCATGCCGCGCACCGCTACGATCTGGCCGACTACGGCCTCGACGCCGCCGCGATCAGATCGCGCTTCTCGGGATACATCGCGCGCTTCCGGGTCTGAGGCAGCGCCCACCACGGCACGCCCGGATGGAGGTGATGCTCGTGATGATAGCCGCCGAAGTGGAAGCAGCTGACCAGCGACGTCAGCCACCCCGCGCTGTTGCTGCGCGCATTGTGATGATCGGGGAACGGCGTCCCGCTATGCCGGTGCGGCAGCCAGGTGCCGAACGTGAACAGCTGCAGCGCCGCCAGCACCGCCGGCACCGCCCAGTAGAGGACGATGTGCTGCAGCGTCGTCGCCCCCGTCGCCAGATAGACGCAGGCGACGAGCGTGATCAGCGCGATCTGGCGGTGGCTGTAGTAGCCGCGGAAGAAGCGCAGCAGCCACGGCCGGTAGCGGCGCGGCTGATCGGGATCGAAGTCGGGATCGCCCCCGGTGCCGGCGAAGCGGTGATGGTCCTGATGCGCTGCCGCCAACCGGTCGAAGGGCAGGCAGGCGTAGATCGCGAAGCACAGCCGCCCGACCGCACGGTTCACCCCCGGCCGCCCCGGCGCGAAGCTGCCGTGGATGCAGTCGTGGGCAATGATGAACAGGCCGGTCGACAGCCAGGTCTGGACCAGCACCACCGCGACCGCGGTCAGCGGCGCGGGCGGCCAGTCGCTCAGGAAGATCGCGGTGACGTGCAGCACCGCCCAGCCGGCGACGATCGCCAAGGCGAGAAGGGCGCTGAGCCAGGCGGGTCCGGAGGGTGTCATCGCCACCCCGCTAACGCCCCAATGCGCGGAAGGGAAGCAGGGTTGATGCAACGCAAGGAAAGCATCGCTATATGGCGCGCATGAGCATCGGCATGGGCATCCTGATCCTTCTCGCGACCGTCGCCTTCATGGAGCTGTTCGCCTACGCGATGCATCGCTGGGTGATGCACGGCTTCCTGTGGTCGCTGCACGAATCGCATCACCGCCCCCGCACCGGCTGGTTCGAGAAGAACGACTGGTTCGGCGTGGTGTTCGCGATGCCCTCGATCGCCTTCATCGCGATGGGCACGCAGCTCGGCTTCTCGCCGGTCTGGGCCTGGGTCGGCGTCGGCATCGCCATCTACGGCATGATCTATTTCGGCTTCCACGATGTCATCGTGCACCGCCGCATGGAGCATCGCTGGCGGCCGACCACGCCTTACATGCGCCGCATCGTTCAGGCGCACCGGCTGCATCATGCGGTCGAGACCAAGGAGGGCACGGTCTCCTTCGGCTTCCTCTGGGCCCCCGAAATCCGCGCGCTGAAGGCCGAGCTGGCGCAGCGCGAGAAAGGCCGGATCAGAGCCCCGAAGCCCGGGACCATAGTCCAGCGCGCGCGATAGGCGCGCCGTAGCGCCGCCGCCGCGTCGCGGCCTGAAGTCCGGCGCGTACCACCCAGCCGATCTTGTCGGCGCGCGAGGTCGTCACCCGCTCGTCCCACGCCCGCGCGCCCAAAGCCCGCACGCGCCGCCCGATATCGCCATAGATGCCGGCGGCCGCCAGCACCGCCCAGGCCGAGCGAAAGGACAGCGCCGGCGTGCCGCAGCGCGCCGAGGCCTCGTAGCGCTCGGCCTCGTCGACGAGGCGCTTGGCGTTCGCCACGCGGTCGTCGCCCCATTCGGCGGGCACGTAGCAGCGGCCGCGCGCATCGTCCTCGGCGAGATCGCGGGCGATGTTGTTGAGCTGGAAGGAGATGCCGAGGTCGCAGGCGCGGTCGAGCGTCGCCTCGTCGTGCGGATCGACTCCCATCACGATCGCCATCATCACCCCGACGCAGCCGGCGACGTGGTAACAATAGGTCAGCGTCTGCTCGAACCGCTCGTAGCGGGTCTCGTCGGCATCCATGGCGAAGCCGGCGATAAGGTCCATCGGATAGCGCGCGGGCATGCCGGTCTCCGCCGCCACCCGGCCGAGCGCATCGAAGGCCATCTCGCCCGTCGTCTCGCCCTTGAGCGCCGCCTCGGTGCCGGCGCGGATGATCGACAGCCGCTCCGCCATCGGGCGCGGGTCCGCGACCGTCCCGAAGCCCAGCTCCTGCCCGTCGATGACGTCGTCGCAGTGCCGGCACCAGGCATAGAGCAGCCACGCCCGCGCGGCCGTCTCCTTGTCGAACAGCGTCGAGGCGGCGGCGAAGGACTTGGAGCCCTTGGCGATCGACTCCCGCGCCGCCTCGACGAGGGCGTCGGTCACCCCGCCAGATCCGCCAGCATCAGCTTGGCGGTCGCCTTGGCCGAACCGACGACGCCGGGGATGCCTGCGCCCGGATGAGTGCCGGCGCCGACGAAGTAGAGGTTCTTCAGCTCGTCGTCGCGGTTGTGGGCGCGGAAATAGGCGCTCTGCCACAACACCGGCTCGAGGCTGAAGGCGCTGCCCAGATGCGCCGACAGCTCGCTCTTGAAGTCGCCGGGCGAGAAGATGCGCATCGTCACCAGATCGCGCTTGAGGCCCGGGATCATCCGCCGCTCCAGCTCGTCGAGGATGCGGTCGGCGTAGCGCGGGCCGAACTCCGCCCAGTCGATCGGCGCCTTGCCGAGGTGCGGCACCGGCGACAGCGCGTAGAAGCTGCTGCAGCCCGGGGGCGCGAGGCTGGGGTCGGTCGCGGTCGGGTGGTGGAGGTAGAGCGAGAAGTCCTCGGCGACGACGCCGTGGCGGTAGATGTCCTTCAGCAGCCCGTCGTAGCGCGGCCCGAACAGGATGCTGTGGTGCTTGACGTCGGGGCGCTCGCCCTTGAGGCCGAAATAGACCACGAACAGCGACGGCGAGAAGCTCTTGCGCTGCAGCGAGCGCGACATCTTCTGCCCGCGCGGATGCTGGCCGAGGAGGTCGCGATAGGTGTGGACGATGTCGCCGTTGGAGGCGACCGCGTCGAACGCCGCCGACCACTGGTCGTCGGTCGCAACACCGGTCACGCGCCCGTCGCCGGTCTTGATCTCGCGCACGCCGCTGCCCATCCGCACCTGCCCGCCGAGATCGGTGAACAGCTTCAGAAGGCCGCGCACCAGCGCATGGGTGCCGCCGCGCGGGAACCAGACGCCCCAGCGCTTCTCGATGGTGTGGATCAGCGCATAGATCGCGCTCGTCGTCATCGGGTTGCCGCCGACGAGCAGCGTGTGGAAGCTGAACGCCTCGCGCAGCTGCGGGTCCTCGATGTAGCGCGACACCATCGCATAGACCGAGCGGAACGCCTCGTAGCGCATCAGCTGCGGTGCGGCCTTCAGCATCGACTTGAAGTCGAGGAAAGCCTCGTGGCCGAGCTTGACGTAGCCCTCGCGGAAGACGTTCTCCGAATACTTCAGGAACGCCTTGTAGCCCTCGACGTCCTTCGGGCTCTTCTTGGCGATCTGGCCATAGAGCTCGTCGTCGTCGTTCGAATAGTCGAACTGCGTCCCGTCCGGCCACTGCAGCCGGTAGAAGGGCGCGACAGGCAGCAACTCGACATAGTCGGACATCTTGCGGCCCGAGAGCGCGAACAGCTCCTCGAGGCACGACGGGTCGGTGACGACCGTCGGTCCGGCGTCGAAGACGAAGCCCTGATCCTCGAAGACGTAGGCGCGCCCGCCCGGCTTGTCGCGTTTCTCGATGAGCGTCACGTCATGGCCGGCCGATTGGAGACGGACCGCGAGCGCAAGACCCCCGAACCCGCTGCCGATCACTGCCACCTTGCGCATGCTTGCTCCTTCGCTCAACCGAGCAGAACCCGGACCGCCCGCCAGAACGGCACCGGCGGCTTGCCGACGAGGACGCGCGCCTTGTCGGCAAGCGTCGAGCGTCCAGCGTAGAACCGCCCCACCAATCCGTCGTCGAGTCCGTAAAATCGTTCGAGAACGCGGTACCGCAATCCGGGCTCGGCCGCTTCGAACAGCAACGTGTTGAGCATTCGGTAGAAGCCCCGCTCGCGCCATGTCCGCCCGGCTTCCGCCCGCATCGCCGCCGAAATGGTCGCCCCGTCGAGCCGTTGCAACCCCGCGATGATGTCAGCGGTGCGCACCGCGTCGGGAAAGCTGTAGCCGGTCGCCGGCTGGAACATCGCCGCGCGCATGCCGATCGCCGCCACGTCCGGGATGCCGTCGCCGAGCAGCGCGTCGATGTCGCCGCCGACCGCCATCGGCAGCACGCCCGTCTCGCGGCGGATGAGGCGCGCGATCTTCCAGCCCTTCGCCGCCGCGTAATCGAGCGTTCGCGCCTCCAGCGTCTCGACCGCCAGCTCGGGGCCGTCGGCGAAATAGGTGTCTTCGATGAGGATCGTCGTCGGCGTGAACGGCAGCGAATAGACGAAGCGGTAGCCGTCGAACTGCTCGACGGTCGCATCCATGACGATCGGCTCGTCGAGCCCATGCGGCCCGTCGGTCTCGACCTCCAGCCCGACGAACTTCTGCCAGCGCAGATCGAGATGCGGCGTCGGCCCCTGCCCGCGCGCATCGATGACGGCGTTGGCGGTCAGGCGCCGCTGGTCGGCGAGCGTGATGCTTGTCGCATCGAGCGCGACGACGGGCGTGCCGGTGAGGATGCGGTCCGCGGGCACCGCGGCGCGCACCGCCCTGTCGAGCCGCTCCGACGTCGCGGAGGCATAGCCCATGCCGATGCGGCGGCTGAGCTTCGGAAAGGTCACTGTGTAGCCCGGCCAGCGGTGGGCATAGAGGTCGGCGGTCCACGCCCGCTGCTCGGGCGTCAGATCGCCGTCGAACGACGACCAGGTGTGGTTGCCCCCGATCCCCT
>JADCGM010000315.1 GCA_020249025.1 Alphaproteobacteria bacterium | reverse complement strand
TGACCGGCCTGCGTCTCGGCAACCTGCCGCGCGCCTTCGTGGCCGACGTCCTCGCCCGCCACCCGCGCGGCGCGTTCAAGCGCGAGATCCTGCGCCGTCTGGAGCTGGAAGCGCGCGCCGTCCGCCGCGGCCGCTTCGCCTTCGCCCGCGCCGTCGGCTTCGGCCTCGCCGTCCGGCAATCCCCGTTCCCGACATGACCGCCGGTTGCAGCGTCGCCGAGGCAGCGCCCGCGCCCGCGCATATCGCGACGCTGGCGGCGGCCTTCCACCCGGACCCCGCGCTCGCCTGGATCATGCCCGATGCCGCCGACCGTCGCCGCCGGCTGCCGCGCTTCTTCGACTGGCTGCTCGGCGACCACGCCCGTCACGGTCATATCCTCGCCTCGCCCGGCGCGGAGGTCGTCACCCTCTGGCGCGCGCCCGGCAAGGTCCACCATCACGATCCGCTGACGCCGGCCGAGCTGTGGAAGATGCTCGGCATCTTCGGCCCCTCGATCCTGCGCGCCGAACGGGCCGGCCGCCATGTCGCGAACCATGTGCCGCGCGGCGAGGATCACCTTTATCTGCGCTACGCCGGAGTCCGCCCCGACATGCAGGGCAAGGGCTGGGGCGGCCTCGCCATCCGCACCGGCATCGCGCTCGCCAACAGCCTTGGCGTCGACACCTGCCTCGAAACCGCCAACCCCGCCAACGTCGCCCTCTACCGCGCCCTCGGCTTCGAGATCGCTGCCGAATGGCGCGTCCCCCGCGGCCCGCGCTTCTGGACCATGCGCCGCCCGCGCGGGTGAGGGGGGCTCACCGTGCCGATTGCGGCCCCAGGCACGCGTCGAGCTTCTCGTTCTTCACGACCTTGATCCAGCGTTCGATGTTCTTCGCGAGCCGCCGCTGCTGGCCGGTCGGGTTAATCGCCTCGCGCTTCTTTGGCGAGGGCAGGACGGCGGCGATGCGTGCGGCCTCGCGGCGGGAGAGGTCGCGGGCGCTCTTGCCGTAGTAGCGCTTCGCGCCTTCCTCGACGCCATAGGTATGGATGCCGGTCTCGGCGAGGTTGAGATACACCTCCATGATCCGTGGCTTGCCCCACAGCCATTCGATCAGAACCGTAAAATAGGCCTCCAGACCCTTGCGAACCCACGATCTTCCCGACCACAGGAAGGCGTTCTTCGCGGTCTGCTGGGTGATCGTCGAGCCGCCGCGGAAGCGCTCGCCCATCAGATTGCCCTTCATCGCCGAGGCGATCGCCTCGACGTCGAAACCGTTGTGGGTGCAGAAATTGCGGTCCTCCGACGTGATCACCGCGCGCGGCATGTCGGGGTCGATATCCTTGAGGTCGAGCCAGGTCTGCTTGACGCTATGGCCCTGCATCCGATCGCGGATCATCAGCGACGACGTCGGCGGATCGATGAAGCGGTAGGCGAGCACCCAAAGCACCGAGAGCAGCACCGCCCACAGCACCAGCGCCAGAAGCCAGCCGGCGATCCGCCCGGCCCAGCCCCGCGCCCGTCCCCGCACCCGCGCCATGCCGCCTCCAACGCCGCCGCCCCCGAGCCTTTAGCAAGCCGCGGCGGCAGCGGGGAAGGGGGCGGGGAAGGTGTCAGGCGCTTTCGAGCAGCCGCGCTTCGCTGGCGCGCTTGCGGATGCCGCGCTGCAGCTTCTCGAACGCGCGCACCTCGATCTGGCGGACGCGCTCGCGCGAGATGCCATATTCCTGGCTCAGCTCCTCGAGCGTGCGCGGATCCTCGGCGAGGCGGCGCTCGGTCAGGATGTGCCGCTCGCGCTCGTTGAGGTCTTCCATCGCCTCGACGAGCAGCTGGTGGCGAACGTCCGATTCCTGGCGTTCGGCGACGATCTGGTCCTGCAAGGGGCCCTCGTCGGTCAGCCAGTCCTGCCACTCGCCTTCGCCGTCTTCCGACATGCGCAGGTTGAGGCTGGTGTCGCCGCCCATCGCCATGCGGCGGTTCATCGAGATGACGTCATCCTCGGAGACCTTGAGGGTGGTCGCGATCTGCTTCACGTCCTCGGGGCGGAGGTCGCCTTCCTCGAGCGCGTTGATGCGGCCCTTCATCCGGCGCAGGTTGAAGAACAGCTTCTTCTGCGCCGCAGTCGTGCCGATCTTCACGAGGCTCCAAGAGCGCAGGATGAATTCCTGGATCGAGGCGCGGATCCACCACATCGCATAGGTGGCGAGGCGGAAACCCTTCTCGGCCTCGAACTTCTTCACGCCCTGCATCAGGCCGATGTTGCCCTCGGCGATCAGCTCGGAGACGGGCAGGCCGTAGCCCCGGTAGCCCATCGCGATCTTCGCGACGAGGCGCAGGTGCGACGTCACCAGCTTGTGCGCCGCCTCCGGGTCCTGATGCTCCTCCCAGCGCTTGGCGAGCATGTATTCCTCCTCGGGTTTGAGGAGGGGGAATTTGCGGATCTCGGCCAGATAGCGGTTGAGGCCGGCCTCGCCGCCAAGGGCGGGGATCGTCGCGGGAACATTGGCAGTCGCCATGGTCAGTCTCCCTGAACGGGTGCGGAAACCGGCGCGAGAAGTGGGCAGCGCCGTGGGCCGCAGGCGTGTCTGTCGGCGGTCGGGTCCGGTGCTATACGGAAAGCCGCCTGATCAGTTCCTGAATATCCGCAGGCAGCGGACTCTCGAAAATCAATTTTTCCGATGTCACTGGATGAAAAAATCCCAAAGTGCGGGCGTGGAGCGCCTGACGGCGGAAGTCGAGATCGTCGAGCGTGCGCTTGTGGATCGGCCGGGTTCGGCCATAGGCCGGATCGCCGAGCAGCGGATGCCCGATCGAGGCCATGTGAACGCGCACCTGATGCGTCCGCCCGGTCTCCAGACGGCATTCGACCACCGACGCGTCTGTCAGCTTTTCCAATAGTTTGTAGTGCGTAACGGCATGCTTGCCGCGGCCGTCGGGCACGATCGCCATCTTCTGCCGGTTGGCCGCCGAGCGCGCCAGCGCGCCCTCGATGCGCCCTGCCGGCGGGATCGGGATCCCGGCGACGACCGCGGTGTAGCGGCGCTCGACGCTGTGCTTGGCGAACTGCGCCGACAGGCCCTCGTGCGCCCGGTCGGTCTTGGCGACGACGAGCAGGCCCGAAGTGTCCTTGTCGATGCGGTGGACGATGCCGGGGCGCGCGACACCGCCGATTCCCGATAGCCGTCCCTGACAATGGTGGAGCAGCGCGTTGACGAGCGTGCCGTCGAGATTGCCCGCTGCCGGATGGACGACGAGTCCCGCCGGCTTGTCGACGACCAGCAGATGCGCGTCCTCGTGAACGATGACGAGCGGAATGTCCTGCGCCTGCGCTTCGGCCGGAGCGGGGGCGGGGACCGCCACCGTAACCGCCTCGCCGCCCGCAACCTTCGCCGACGGGTCGCGCCAGGCCGTGCCGGCGCGCGCCACCGCGCCCGCCGAGATCAGCGCCTTCAGCCGCTCGCGCGACAGCGTCGGGATCGCGGCGGCGAGCGCACGGTCGAGCCGCCAGCCGGCGGCGTCCGCCGGCAGCGTCACCTCGTGAAACGACTCGGTGCCCTCCATCGAACGCTATATGGGCATTGCCGTTACGAATTGCACCGGGGACCCGATTCCGCATGACTGCAGCACCCACCATAATCTGGTTCCGGCAGGATCTGCGCGTCGCCGATCAGGCTGCGCTGGCGGCCGCGGCGGCCGAAGGCCCGGTGGTGCCCGTATATGTGCTCGACGATGAGGCGCCGGGTTCCCTGCGCATCGGCGGCGCGCAGCGCTGGTGGCTTCACCACAGCCTCGCCGCGCTCGATGCGGAGCTGCGCGGTCTCGGCGGCCGGCTCATTCTGCTGCGTGGCCGCGCCGATACGGTTCTTCTCGACCTCGCGCAAGCGGTCGGCGCGCACCGCATCCATGCGCTGAAGCATTATGAGCCGTGGTGGACCGCGCAGGAAACCGCGCTGCGAAACCGGATGGAACTGCGCCTTCACGGCGGGGTCGCGCTCACGCCGCCGTCGCGCGTGCTGTCGGGCACCGGTGGCCGCTACCGCATCTTCACGCCCTTCTGGCGGGCGCTGCAGGCGCAGATGCCGCCGCCCGAACCGCAGCCCGCGCCGGTGCGCGTCAACGTGCCCGCTGGCGCTCCGCAGGGCGAGGCGCTCGCCAGCTGGGGGCTGCTGCCGACCAAGCCCGACTGGGCGGCGGGCTTTTCGGATTGGTGGACCCCGGGGGAGCGCGGCGGCTGGGCGGCGCTCGAACGCTTCGCCGAGGTCGCGATCCGCTACGATCACGACCGCAACATCCCCGGCGTCAACGGCTCCTCGCGCCTGTCGCCGCATCTCCACTTCGGCGAGCTGTCGCCCGCGCAGGTCTGGCACACCATCGCCGATGCGGTCGGCAAGCCCGCCGAGCCCTTCCTGCGCGAGGTCGGCTGGCGCGACTTCGCGCTGGGGCTCATCGAGCAGTTCCCCGACAGCGCCACCCGCCCGCACCGCATCCAGTTCGAGGCGCTGCGCCACACGCCGGGCAGCGATCCCGCGATCGAGGCGTGGCGGCGTGGCATGACCGGCTATCCGATCGTCGACGCCGGGATGCGCGAGCTGTGGGCGACCGGCTGGATGCACAACCGCGTCCGCATGATCGCCGCGTCATTCCTCGTGAAGCATCTGATGGGCGACTGGCGGGACGGGTTCGCCTGGTTCTGGGACACGCTGCTCGACGCCGATCTCGGCAACAATGCGCTCGGCTGGCAGTGGATCATGGGCTCGGGCGTCGACAGCTCGCCCTTCATCCGCATCTTTGCGCCGGTGGGGCAGGGCCGGAAGTTCGATGCCAACGGCGCCTATGTCCGCCGCTGGTGCCCCGAGCTTGCGAAGCTGCCCGACGACGTCATCCACGCGCCGTGGGAGGCGTCGGCCTTCGAGCTGGCCACCGCCGGCGTGAAGCTCGGGCAGACTTACCCCGAGCCCGTCGTCGCCCATGAGTTCGCCCGCCAGCGCGCGCTCGCCGCCTTTGCCGAGATCAAGGCGGGCTAGGCGTCTAGTCCTTGCGCATCTCCGCCTTCAGATGGCGGCTGGCGATCCAGAAGAAGATCGCCGGAACGATTCCGAGGAAGGCCGCACCGTACAGCACCCAGCGCACGCTCTCGGGCCCGGCGACGGGCTTCAGCGCATCGCTCAGCACCCCGAACAGCAGCGGCCCGAGGCCGAGACCGATGAGGTTCTGCGCGAACAGCAGCACCGAGGCGGCGAGCGCCCGCGCCTTCGCCGACACCAGCGTCTGCGCGCAGGCGTAGGTCGGTCCGTAATAGAGCGTGTTGGCGATGGTCGGCAGGAACAGCAGCACCAGCGCCATGCGCCAGTCGTCGGCATTGTAGGCGAGGTAGAGCAGGGGGGCGGCCAGCACCATCGAGATCGCCGGCCCGGTCAGATAATGGCGCGCATCGCGCTTGCCGAACTTGTCCGCAAGCCAGCCGCCCGCCCAGGTGCCCATGATCCCGGCGATGCCGGTGACGAGCCCGAACATCAACCCGACCTCGCCCGGCGTCAGCCCGTGCGAGCGCTGGAAGAAGATCGTCCCCCAGGTCGTCTTGCCGTAGCTCAGGAAGGCGACGAGCGAGGCGGCGATGCACAGCGGCAGGAACGCCTTCGACCGGCGCAGCTCCGCCCAGGCCTCGCCGAAGCTGCCCTGCGGCGCATGTCCGCCCTCGCTCGCCAACCCGAGCTTGCGCGGCTCCGGCACCAGCTTCCAGAAGACGAGCGCGATCAGGACGCCGGGCAGCCCGACGATGAGGAAGGCCTCGCGCCAGCCGAGCCAGTCGGCGAGCGTCCCGCCGGTCACCATCCCAAGCAGCGACCCGATGGGGATCCCGAGCCCGTAGAAGGCGATGGCCGACGCCCGCTTCTCGCGCGGCACCGCGTCCGAGATCAGCGAGTGCGCTGCCGGCGTGCACCCGGCCTCGCCGACGCCGACGCCGATGCGCGCCAGCAGCAGCTGGACGTAGTTCTGCGCCAGTCCGCACAGCGCCGTCATCGCCGACCACAGCGCCAGCGACACCGAGATCAGCCCGACGCGATCCGTCCCTGGCCGGTCGGCGTAGCGCGCGATGGGAATGCCAAGTGTTGCATAGAAAAGCGCGAAGGCGAGGCCGGTCAGCAGCCCCAGCTGCGTGTCGCTGAGATCGAGGTCGCGCGCGATCGGCTCGGCGAGGATGTTGACGATCTGACGGTCGAGAAAATTGAGGATGTAGACGATCAGCAGCATCCACATCGTGATGCGGATATTCCGCGCACTCGCCGCCCCCGCCGCCGCGGTCGCCATGAACCCTCCCCGGATATCTGTTCTCGTTGGCCCCAAGCTAGGCGAACGGGCGGGGAATTCCAGAGGGATTGGAGACGTTCTGCAATCGAGCCGCCGGCCCCGGCCTCACCTCACCCTTACCCTCTCCATCAAGGAGAGGGAGACTTGGGCGTTTGGGCCAGGTTCTCAGGCCGCCAGCCTCGCCCCACCGCTTGGGTCCCCCTCTCCTTGATGGAGAGGGTAAGGGTGAGGTGAGGACTGGGCGACCCGCAACGCCCGTCAGCCCCTCACCCGAACCGGTTGTCCCGCGGGAAGCCGTTGGGCGGCAGCCGCCCGGCTTGCGCCCGGTCGCCCTGCCATGGCGTCAGGTCGGTCTCCAGCCGCGTGCGGTCGCCCTTGCCGCCCATCTGCCACGACAGGCCGTCGGCGAGCTTGAACGTCATCGCGTCCGACAGCCCGCCGTCCTTGTACTTCTGAAGCGCCACGCCCTGACCGCGCGTCATTTCGGGCAGCTGCGACAGCGGGAACACCAGGAGTTTGCGGTTCTCGCCGACCGCCGCGACCGAATCCGCGTCCTCCGCGATCCGCCGCACAACCCGCAGCTTGGCGCCGGGCCGCGGCGTCACCACCTGGCGGCCCTTCTTCGTTTCGGCGAGAAGTTCGCCCCCGTCCGCCACGAAGCCACGGCCGTCGCTCGCGACGAGCAGCAGCTTGCCCGGCTGGTGCACGAAGAGCGCGGTGATCTCCGCGCCCGCATCCATGTCGATCATCAGCCGGATCGGCTCGCCGAAGCCGCGTCCGCCCGGCAGCTTGTCCGCGCCGATCGTGTAGAAACGGCCGTTGTCGGCAGCGAGCGTGATCTTATCGGTCGTCTGCGCGTGGAAGGCGAAGGCGGGGCCGTCGCCCTCCTTGAACTTCGCGGTCTCGGCATCCGCCAGATCGACATGGCCCTTCATCGCCCGCACCCAGCCCTTGGCCGAGCAGATGACCGTGATCGGCTCGCGCTCGATCATCGCCTCCAGCGGGATGTCGACCACCGACGGCGCCTCGCCGAAGCCGGTGCGCCGCCGACCCAGCTCGGTCTCGGGGCCGTAGCGCGCGCGCAGCTGCGCCAGATCGGCCTTCACCCGCTCGCGCTGCTTCTTCGGAGAGGCGACCAGCGCCTGCAGCTTCGCCTGCTCGGCGAGCAGCGCCTTGTTTTCCATCTGGATCTCCAGCTCCTCAAGCTTGCGCAAGGAGCGCAGGCGCATGTTGAGGATGGCCTCGGCCTGCCGGTCGGTCAGTTCGAAGCGGCGCATCAGCTCCTGCTTCGGCTCATCCTCCTCGCGGATGATGCGGATGACCTCGTCGAGGTTGAGATAGGCGATGAGGAAGCCGGCGAGCAGCTCCAGCCGGTCGGCGATCTTGCCGAGCCGGTGTTCGGCGCGCGCCACCAGCACCTCGATCTGGTGGTCGAGGAAGGCGGCCAGCGCCTCCTTCAGCGACATCACCCGCGGCGTGCGGTTCTTGTCGAGGACGTTGAGGTTGAGCGGGAAGCGCACCTCTAGATCGGTGAGCTTGAACAGGCTCTCCATCAGCACGTTCGGGTCGACGTTGCGCGACTTCGGTTCGAGAACGATGCGGATCTCGCTGTCGGACTCGTCGCGCACATCCTCGAGGATAGGCAGCTTCTTGTCGTTGATGAGCGCCGCGATCTCCTCGATCAGCTTGCCCTTCTGGACCTGATACGGGACCTCGCTGACGACGATGTGCCAGCCGCCGCCCTTCTCGCGAACCTCTTCCCAGCGCGCGCGCATCCGGAAGGAGCCGCGCCCCGTCGCATAGGATTCGCGGATGCTCGCCGCCGATTCGACGAGCACGCCGCCGGTCGGAAAATCGGGGCCCGGCACCAGCGCGACGATCTCGTCGGTTCCGGCGTCGGGGTTGTCGACGAGGAGGGTCAGCGCATCGACCAGTTCGGCTACGTTGTGCGGCGGGATCGAGGTCGCCATGCCGACCGCGATGCCGCTCGCGCCATTCGCGAGCAGGTTCGGGAACGCCGCCGGAAACACCTCCGGCTCCTCGTCCTCGCCGTTGTAAGTGGCGCGGAACGGCACGCAATTCTCGTCGAGCCCGTCCATCAGCTCGATCGCGGCGGGCGTCAGCCGGGCCTCGGTGTAGCGCATGGCGGCGGCGTTATCGCCGTCGATGTTGCCGAAATTCCCCTGACCGTCGACGAGCGGGTAGCGTAGCGCGAACGGCTGAGCGAGACGCACCATCGCGTCGTAGATCGAGGCGTCGCCATGCGGGTGGTATTTGCCCATCACGTCGCCGACGACACGCGCGCACTTCTTGTAGCCCGCCTCGGGATCGAGCCGCAGCAGCCGCATGCCCCAGAGCAGCCGACGATGCACCGGCTTCAGCCCGTCGCGGACGTCGGGCAGCGAGCGGGCGGTGATCGTCGACAGCGCATAGACGAGGTAGCGGTCGCTGAGCGCGTCGGAGAAGGGCGTGTCGACGATGCGGTCGGGCGCGTCGGTGAATGCGGTCATAGGCGCACAGCTATAGGAAATCCAGCGACGAAAGCCTAGCGCGGGTTCGCACTTTGTTCACGTAGTCGCAGCGGAATTTTCAGCCGCGTGCGCCAGCGCCGTCACCCGCGCCGCCAGCCGCTCGCGCGCCGACAGGATATCGGCCCGCCGCCCGGCGTTGAGCACGTCGCGTTCGAGGAACCAGCCCGTCGTCCTCAGCCCATCGGCAATGTCGCGCCAGCCGGGCGCGCCGCCGCTGCCGGTGAGGAAGGCGGGGAGGGGGAGCAGCCGCCCCGCATAGGGCGCGCCCGCCGCCCGGCTGACCGCCTTCGACGACTTCGGGGATACATAGATCAGGTCGGTGGTCGCGCCGGTCGCGGCGCATTCGGTCAGATCGAGCCCGAAGCCCAGTTCGCGCAGCAGCAGCAGCTCGTAGCGCACCAGCGCCGCCATCCATAGCCGCGGATCGTCGGCATGGTCCATCACCTCGAGCAGCCCGGCGAGCGTCGCATGGAGCTGCGGATAGGCGATGCCCTCGGGCAGGGTGGCGGCCGCCAGCGTGGTCGCCCATTCGACCGCGGCCGCCGACAACCGGTCGAGCGCCAGCGGCGCGCGTGAGCGCACCAGCTCGACCGTGGCCGCCGCCAGCTGATCATCGACCCGTGCCCTGAGATGCGCCTGAACCACGTTTCCGGGCTGAAGCGCCGGCCGCAGCTTGCGCGACCGCCCGCCGCGCACATAGCCCGCCACCAGCCCGTTCGACCGCGTCAACAGCCGCACCACCGCACCGTTCTCGCCATGCCCGAGCACGGCGCACACGATGGCCTCGGCGGTCAAATCCATGGGCCAGATATAGGGATTCGCAGGGCCGTTTGCGACCGCGAAGAGGGCTGCGTCAGTCGACCCAGCCCAGTCCCATGTCGCGATAGACGCTGCGGTCCTCGCTCCAGTCGGGCTTCACCTTCACATGCAGGAACAGGTGCACCCGGCGCCCGAGCTGTTCTTCGAGTTCGGTGCGAGCCGCGGCTCCGATCTTCTTGATCTGACTGCCGCCCTTGCCCAGCACGATCGCCCGCTGGCTATCGCGTTCGACCAATATCTGCTGGTGGATCGCGGCCGATCCGTCGCGCCGCTCCTCCCACTTCTCGGTCTCGACGGTCGAGGCGTAGGGCAGCTCCTCGTGAAGCTGGCGGTAGAGCTGCTCGCGGGTGATCTCGGCGGCGAGCAGGCGTGTCGTCACGTCGGAGACCTGATCCTCGGGGAAGTGCCACGGTCCCTCGGGCATCGCGGCGGCGAGCTTCGCCTTGAGGTCGGG
>JADCGM010000314.1 GCA_020249025.1 Alphaproteobacteria bacterium | reverse complement strand
TACCGAGATGGCGAAGGCGGGCTATCAGCGCAGCTGCAACGCCTGCAACGCCGAGCATTTCCCGCGCACCGATCCGGTCGTGATCATGCTGGCGATCGATGGCGACCACTGCCTGCTCGGGCGGCAGCCGCGCTTTCCCAAACGCTTCATGTCGGCGCTCGCCGGCTTCGTGGAGCCGGGCGAAGGCCTTGAAGAGGCGGTGCGACGCGAGCTGTTCGAGGAGGCGGGCATCCGCACCTCGCGCGTGCGCTATGTGGCGAGCCAGCCATGGCCGTTCCCGTCGTCGCTGATGATCGGCTGCTTCGCCGAGGCGACGTCGACCGACATCCGGCTGGACGAAACCGAGCTCGAAGAGGCCGCCTGGTTCCGCCGCGACGAGGTCCGCGCGGCGCTGGCCGGCAGCGGTCCATTCGCGGTGCCGCCGCCGCTGGCCATTGCCCACACACTTCTGAAGACATGGGCCGATCTGGCCTGAAAAGAACAGGTTCCGGGAGAGAGTTGATGTTGACTGACAGCCTTCTCGAACGCCGCCGCTTCCTCGCGTCGCTGGGCGCGCTGGCGGCCGCTCCGGCGTTCGGCAAGGGCCCTGCCCCCTATGCCGCGGTCAAGGCGATGGCCGACCGCTATGTGGCGGAGAAGAAGCTCGCAGGGCTGAGCTTCGCGCTGTCGCAGGGCGATGCGCCGGTCAGCTACGTCAACGCGGGCACGGTCGCCTTCGATTCGGCGTCGGCGGTCAACGAGGACACGCTCTGGCGCATCTATTCGATGACGAAGCCAGTGACGGGCGTCGCCGCCGCGCTGCTGATCGAGGACGGCAAGCTGTCGCTCGACCAGCCGGTCGCCGACTTCTTCCCGGCCTACGCCAATTTGAAGGTCGCGATCGATCCGGCCAAGGGCCTCGATTCGAAGCCGGCGACCAAGGCGCTGACGGTCCGTCATCTGCTGACGCATACCGGCGGCCTCACCTACCTCATCTCCGGCAAGGGACCGGTGCAGGCCGAGTATGCGCGCCAGGGCCTGTACGGCTTCGCGCTCTCCGACAATCGTACCACCGCGGCGACGCTCGGCCTTCCGGAGACAACCCAGTTCGGCGCGCAGCCGGCGTCCCTCGCCGATTTCGCCGAGAAGCTGGCGACGGTGCCGCTCATCGCCGAGCCGGGCAGCGTCTGGCATTATTCGGTCGGGCTCGACCTGCTCGGCGCGGTGATCGAGCGCGCCGCGGGCATGCCGTTCGACACGTTCCTCAAGCGCCGCATCTTCGATCCGCTCGACATGCGCTCGACCGCGTTCCGCGCCACCGACGCGCGGCGGATGACGGCGCTCTACGCCGCGCTGCCCGGCCGCGGACCGGTGCAGGTCGATCCCGGCCCGACCTCTGGCTTCCTGCAGGCCCCGCCCTTCGCGATGGGCGGATCGGGGTTGGTGTCGTCCGCGCGCGACTATTTCCGCTTCGGCGCGATGCTGCGCGGCGATGGTGCGCTCGGACGCACCCGGATCATGGCGCCGGAGACGGCACGGCTGGTGCGATCGGACATCATGCCGGCGGGCGTCCGCTTCAGCGACGGCGGCGGCTTCGGATTCGGCGGCCGGGTGGTGACGGTGGATACCAAGGGCGCGAACGACAGCCTCGGCAGCTACGCCTGGTCGGGCGCGGCCGGCACGGTGTTCTGGATGGACCCGGTGAAGCGCGCCGTGATCGTGATGATGATCCAGATCATGCCGGGCGAGGCCTATCCGATCCGCAAGGACTTCCGCGCGGCGCTGGCGCAGGGCTAGCGCGCACATGCGGGGGGTCGCGGCGGCACTGCTGGCCCTGCTCGTGCTGGCGGGCTGCGCTGGCGAGCGGCGTGCGCAGCCGGCGCGCCCGCCTGACATCCGCGCCTGCTTCAAGCAGCTCGAGGCGATGGACGGAGTGCGGTTCAGGCGCGTGCCCGATCGCCGCGACAGCGCCTCCTGCGGCTGGCGGCAGGGCGTGCAGTTGCTCGATGTCGGCGTGCCGATCCGCGGCGCGGGCACGATGACTTGTCCCGTTGCGCTCGGCGTTGCGCGCTGGGTGCGCGAAACCGCGATCCCAGCGACCCGCGAGCGCATGGGAAGCCCGCTCGTGGGCATCGACTCGATGGGCACCTACGCCTGCCGGACGCGCAACAGCCGGCCCGGCGCGCCGGTTTCCGAACATGCGTCTGCGAACGCCATCGACATCTCGGCGGTGCGGCTGGCCGACGGGCGGCGGATCACGGTGAAGGCGGGCTGGGACGGCGAGGACCGCGCCGCGCGGCGGTTGCTGCGCGATCTGCACAAGGGCGGGTGCCGGCGCTTCAATCTCGTGCTCGGCCCCGAAGACGGGCGCGAGCATGAGGACCACTTCCATTTCGACATGGGCCGCTGGGTCGATTGTCGCTGACTTGGGCGCACGCTTCGGTTAGACACCCCGCCCCGATTCGCAGTTCGAGACCGTTTTGATGAACGCTACGCCCAATGTTCCGCCGCGCATCTTCCCGAGCGCGCACGAAGAGGCGCAGGTCGCCGCCAAGACCACGGCGGTGCCGCAGACCGAGCATCCCGCCTACAAGCTCGCCTTCCAGGATCACGACTTCCTGCTGCGCGAGGATCTGCGGCCGGTCCGCTTCCAGCTTGAACTGCTGAAGCCCGAGCTGCTGCTTGACGAGGCGGGCATCGCCTCGACCTTCGTCTTCTACGGCTCGGCGCGCATCCCCGCGCCGGAAGAGGCGCAGGCGCTGATCGACTCGGCGGAAACGCCGGCCAAGCGCAAGGTCGCCGAGAGCCTCGCCGCCAAGGCGCGCTACTATGACGTGGCGCGCGAGCTCGCCCGCAAGGTCGCCTCGATTCCGCCCGATGCCGAGACCGGCCGCCATTTCGTGGTCTGCTCCGGCGGCGG
>JADCGM010000313.1 GCA_020249025.1 Alphaproteobacteria bacterium | reverse complement strand
TTGCCGCCGGCGGCGCGGATCAGGCCGCTGCACATGCCCTGATCGTCTTCGAGCAGTGCCTTCAGCAGATGCTCGGGCGCGACCCGCTGGTGCGAGTTGCGGATGGCGACGGTTTGCGCGGACTGCAGGAAGCCCTTGGCGCGATCGGTGAATTTCTCGACGTTCATGGTGCCCCTCTAAAAGGCTGTTGGGGCCGATATGGTGTTGCCGATTTGCAACACAAGAGGGTCAGGCCCGGCGGGCTTTGGCGAGCTGGGCGAACAGCGCGCCGCCGACCGCACCCGACAGGCAAATGAGCCACCAGCCACCCGGATCGCGCGCGCCGGCGATGGGCGTCATCTTGAAGGCCATATGCATGAGCGCCAGCATGGTCGCCATCGCCGCCGCGCCCGCGGTCGGGAAAGCGATGGGGGCGAGCGCGGGCAGGAAGCGGCGCACAACGACCGCGATGCCGAAGCCGAGCAGCAGCGTGATCGCGATCACGGGACCGAAGGCGGGCGCGAGCCCCGCGAGATCGCCGCCGACAGTGCGCAGCGCATCGGCCTGCGGCACGTCGACTCCCAGACCCACGAGCCGCTGGATCACGAAGTGCGTGTGGACCACGCTCGCGATGACGAAGGTGACCACGACCGCCGCGACAAACGCGAGCAGGGGGCGGACGAAGCGCATCTCGGTCTCCCGCAACGGGCCGCTTGCAGCGGCCTCTCCATCCCCCGATATTGCCCCGGAAAATCCCGGGAGGCGAGCCTTATGCGCATGATTGCCCTGGCCGTTCTGGCCGCGCCGCTGCTCGTGGCGAGCGCACCGATGCCGGCCGCGCCGGTGAAGGTGCAGACCGTTGCCCGCGGGCTCGATCACCCGTGGAGCGTCGCCTTCCTGCCCGATGGCCGCGTGCTCGTCACCGAGCGCGCCGGGCGGCTGCGCGTGATCGCGGGCGGCAAGCTGCAGCCGGGCGCGGTCGCGGGCGTGCCGAAGGTCTATGAGGCGGGGCAGGGCGGGCTGTTCGATGTGCTGCCGCACCCGAAGTTCGCCGAGAACCAGCTCGTTTATCTCAGCTACGCTGCCGGCACGCCGGGCGCGAACGCGACGCGGATCGCGCGGGCGACGCTGGACGGCAACCGGCTCGCCAACCTCAAGGTGATCTTCGAGGTCAGCCCGAAGAAGGACACGCCGGTCCATTATGGCGGGCGCATGGTGTGGCTCGCCGACGGAACGCTGGCGATGACGACCGGCGATGGCTTTGAATATCGCGAGAAGGCGCAGGACCGCAGCGGGCTGCTCGGCAAGATCATCCGCATCCGCGACGACGGCACCATCCCGGCCGACAACCCCATCCCGGGCTCGGCGATCTGGAGTCTGGGACACCGCAATCCGCAGGGCCTCGCCTTCGATCCGGCGAGCGGGCGGCTCTACGAGCATGAACACGGCCCGCGCGGGGGCGACGAGGTCAACATCATCGTCAAAGGCGGCAACTACGGCTGGCCGGTGGCGACCAAGGGGCGCGACTATTCCGGCGCGGCGATCAGCCCGTTCCAGGCCTACAAGGGCATGCGCGACGGCATCGTCGGCTGGACGCCGTCGATCGCGCCGTCGGGGCTCGCGGTGGTGTCCGGGCCGATGTTCCCCGAGTGGCGCGGCGACCTGCTCGTCGGCGCGCTCGTCAACGAGGAGGTGCGGCGCATCGACATGGTCAATGGCCGACCCGGTGCGCAGTCGAACGCCTTCCCGCAGATCAAGGCGCGCATCCGCGATGTCCGCGTGGCGCCCGACGGTGAGATCTGGGTGACGACCGACGAGCCGTCCGGCCGCGTGATCCGGGTGTCGCGCTAGGGCCTAGAAGCGCGCGGCGAAGGTGACGCCGGCTTCCTTGGTGCTGCCCCAGGGCATGAAGGCGTAGTCCTCGTCCTTGCGGTTAACGAAGAGCATGGCCGAGCCCTCCCCGATGGCGGCGCCGGCGACGACGTCGTACCAGCGGTGCTTCTTGGCGGCGACGCGGGCGATGCCGACGCCGGTGGCCAGAATCATCGCCGGCACGCCCTTGTCCCAGCCGTAGCGGTGGCCGATAAACCCGGCGGCGGCGAAGCTGATCGAGGTGTGGCCCGACGGGAAGCTGTCGTTGCCCGAGCCGTCAGGTCGCTCCGAATTGATCACCTGCTTCAGGCCGTAGGTGACCACGATGGTGGTCCCCTGCGTCGCGGCGAACTGTTCGAAGCCGCGGCTGTCGTTGCGGTTGGCGATGATGAAGCCCATCGCGCCCGCGACGAGCGCGACTTCGCCGACGCGGCTGGCCTTGTTCCAGGTGTCGCGGCTCCCGGCGAGCGCGGGCTGGGTGGCGAGCAGCAGGCTCGCGGCAAGGATCGTCTTCTTCATGGCCGGTGCAACTGCCCCCCGATGGTCGGCGCGGCGACGCCTGTCGTCGCCGGATAACTCGTCGGCAGCCCGTAAAGCACACGCACCGCCAGATAGGCAAAGGCTTCCGCCTCCAGCCCGTCGCCGTTCCAGCCGACCGCCTCGACCGGATCGACCGGCATGTTGAGGCGGTCGGCCAGCATGCGCATCAGCGTCGCGTTGTGGCGGCCGCCGCCGGTGACGAGGAGCCGCGCCGTCGGCTCGGGCGCATGGCCGAGGCCGATGCGCACCGTCTCGGCGGTGAAGGCGGTCAGCGTTGCCGCCCCGTCGGCAAGGCTCAGCCCGCGCACCGGCTGCAGCGAGAAATCGTGGCGGTCGAGCGATTTGGGCGGCGGCTGATCGAACCAGGGCAGATCGAGCATCGCGGTCAGCACATCCTCTCGCACCGCGCCAGAGGCCGCGATCGCGCCGCCTGCGTCATGGCTGCCCGCGCCATGCTGGCGCACCCAGTCGTCGATGAGCGCATTGCCGGGCCCGGTGTCGAAGGCGAGGATGTCGTCGTCGCGCTGGCCGAACCACGTGAGATTGCCGACGCCGCCGAGGTTCAGCACCGCGACCGCCTGCCGGCAGCCGAGACCCGGCACCTCGCGCAGCGGCTCGACCAGCGCGCGGTGATAGGCGGGGACGAGCGGCGCGCCCTGACCGCCGTTCGCGACATCGGCCGAGCGGAAATCGCTGACGACCGCGGTGCCGGCAAGCTTCGCCAGCAACGCGCCGTCGCCGATCTGCCAGGTCCAGCCGCGTTCGGGCCGGTGCGCGACGGTCTGGCCATGGAAGCCGATGACGGCGACATCGTCGGGGCCGACGCCCGCCTGGTCGTAGAGCGCCGCCACCGCCTCGTCATGCGCCACCGTCAGGTCGAGCGCGATGGCGTCGAGTTCGGGGTCGGGGCCGGGCGCATCGGCGGCGAGTGCGATCTCCATGGCGCGGCGCAGCTTGGCCCGCATCGCCTCGGGGTAGGGGACGCTCAGGAAATCGAGCGTGCGCACCAGCCCCTCGCCATCGGTTTCGATCAGCGCGGCGTCGATGCCGTCCATCGAGGTGCCGGACATCAGACCAATGCTCAGCAGCGGCATCGTTCCCAAGCTGCGGACTCCCATGCTACAGGCCCGCCCGCCATGACGAGCTACAGATCCAGCCTGCTCCGCCTCCTAGACGAGCGCGGCTACGTCCACCAGATCACCGACGCGGCGGCGCTCGATGCGCTCGCCGAGGAGACGGTCGTGCCGGGCTATATCGGCTTCGACTGCACCGCGCCGTCGCTGCACGTCGGCAACCTCGTCTCGATCATGCTGCTCAGGCGCATGCAGCAGACCGGGCACAAGCCCATCGTCGTCATGGGCGGCGGCACCACGAAGATCGGCGACCCCTCAGGCAAGGACGAGTCGCGCCAGTTGCTGACCGAGGAGAAGATCGAGGCGAACAAGGCGTCGATCCGACGCATCTTCGAACGCTTCCTGACCTTCGGCGACGGCCCGACCGATGCGGTGATGGTCGACAACGCCGAGTGGCTCGATCAGCTCGACTACATCCCCTTCCTGCGCGAGGTCGGGCGGCACTTCACGATCAACCGCATGCTGACCTTCGATTCGGTAAAGCTGCGGCTCGAGCGCGAGCAGCCGCTGACCTTCCTCGAATTCAACTACATGATCATGCAGGCCTACGATTTCATGCAGCTGGCGCGCCGCGTCGGCTGCCGCCTGCAGATGGGCGGCTCGGATCAGTGGGGCAACATCGTCAACGGCATCGAGCTGTCGCGCCGCATCGACGGCGCCGAGCTCTATGGCGTCACGACGCCGCTGATCACCACCGCCGACGGCGCCAAGATGGGCAAGACCGCAGCGGGGGCGGTGTGGCTCCACGAGGACAGCCTGCCGAGCTACGACTATTGGCAATTCTGGCGCAACGCCCACGACGCCGACGTCGGCAAGTTCCTGCGGCTGTTCACAGACCTTCCCCTCGACGAGATCGCCCGGCTGGAGGCGCTCGGCGGGTCGGAGATCAACGAGGCGAAGAAGGTGCTCGCCAACGCCGCCACCGCGCTCTGCCGCGGCCAGGAGGCCGCCGACGCCGCCGCCGAGACCGCGCGCACGACCTTCGAGGCGGGCGGCGCGGGCGAGGATCTGCCGACGCATGCGGTGGCGGGCAGCATCGGGCTTCTCGACGCGATGGTGGCGCTCGGGCTGGTCGCCTCGAAGGGCGAGGCGCGGCGGCTGGTCCAGCAGGGCGGCGCGCGCATCGACGGGGTGGCGGTGAGCGACCCGATGGCGGTGCTGGCGGTAACCGCGCCAGTGAAGCTGTCGGAGGGCAAGAAAAAGCACGGGGTGCTGACGCCGGCTTAGTCCCTCCCTCTCCCGCTTCGGGGAGAAGGGTCAGCCGCTCCGCAACAACCCCACCGCCGCGTCGCGTTCGAAAAGGTACAGCAGCACGCGCGCTGCCTGCCCGCGCGGGCTCGACAGGCCGCCGTCGCGCTCCACCAGCAGCCGCGCGTCGTCGCGCGCGACGGGCAGCAGCTCGCTCATCTGCACCGGGTCGGCGAGCCGCCATTCGGGCTCGCCCGACTGGCGCGCGCCGAGGATTTCGCCCGCGCCGCGCAGGCGCAGGTCTTCCTCGGCGATGCGGAAGCCGTCGTTGGTCTCGCGCATCAGCGCCAGCCGCGACTTCGCCGTCTCGCTGACGCTCGGCGCGCGCAGCAGCAGGCACACCGACCGTCCGGACCCCCGCCCCACGCGGCCGCGCAGCTGGTGGAGCTGGGCGAGGCCGAAGCGTTCGGCCTGCTCGATGATCATCAGCGTCGCGTCGGGCACGTCGACACCGACCTCGATGACGGTGGTCGCGACGAGCAATTGCGTCCGCGCCGCTGCGAAATCCACCATCGCGGCGTCCTTCTCCGGCCCCTTCATCTTGCCGTGGACGAGGCCGACCGCCGCACCGAATTCCTCGCGGAGACTCGCGGCTCGCAATTCGGCCGCCGCAAGGTCGCCTTTCTCGGATTCGGCAACGAGCGGGCATACCCAATAGGCCTGCCCGCCCGCTGCCAGATGCCGCCCGAGCGCCGCATAGACCTCGGGCAGCCGTTCGAGGTTCATCACCCGCGTCTCGATCGGCTGGCGGCCGGGGGGCAGTTCGTCGAGGCGAGAGACGTCCATCTCGCCGTAGAGCGTCAGCGTCAGCGTGCGCGGGATCGGGGTCGCGGTCATGACGAGCAGGTGCGGCGGCAGCTTCGCCTTCGCCTGCAGCATCAGCCGCTGGTGAACTCCGAAGCGGTGCTGCTCGTCGATGACGACAAGGCCGAGATCGCGATAGTCGACCGCCTCCTGAAAGATCGCATGGGTGCCGACGAGGATGTCGATCTCGCCCGCCGCCAGCGCCGCCAGCGTTTCGGCGCGCGTCTTGCCCTTTTCGCGCCCGGTGAGGATCGCGACGCGCACGGGCAGATCGCCGAGCAGCGCGGTCAGATTGGCGAGATGCTGGCGCGCGAGGATTTCGGTCGGGGCGAGAAACGCGCCCTGCGCGCCGCTCTCCACCGCGGTCAGCAAGGCCATCAGCGCGACAAGCGTTTTCCCCGAGCCGACGTCGCCCTGCAGCAGCCGCAGCATTGGCGCATCCTGGGCCATGTCGCCGGTGATCTCGCGCACGGCGCGCTGCTGCGCCCCAGTCATCGGCCAGGGCAGGCGGGCGGCGAGCGCCACCGTCAGCTTGGCCGTACCGGGAAGCGCGCGCCCCTTGCGGCGGCGGGTGTCGGCACGCACCAGCGCCAGCGCCAGCTGGTTCGCCAGCAGCTCGTCATAGGCGAGCCGGTCGCGCGCCGGACCCTCGTCGTCGAGCCGGTGCGCGCGTTCGGTCGCCGCCTTCCAGTCCGGCCAGCCGCGCGTGCTGAGAACGCTCGGCTCGATCCATTCGGCAAGCTCGGGCGCGCGCTCCCGCGCCAGCGCCACGAGCGCGCCCATGCGGCGGTTGGCGATGCCTTCGGTCAGGCCATAGACGGGCTCGCGCTCAGGGATCGCGTCGCTGCGCCCGGCGGCGACGACATGATCGGGGTGGACGATCTGGAGCGCCTGCCCATAGCGTTCGAGCCGCCCCGAGATCAGCCGCCGCTCGCCCAGCGGCAACAGCTTCTTCGCGTAGCCGCCGCGATCCTGGAAATAGACGAGCGTCAGCGCCGTCCCGTCGTCCGCCACGCAGCGGACCCGCAGGGGGCTCCGGGCGCCGCCCTGATCGTAGCCTAGGACGGTCACCTCCAGCGTCACGAAGCGGTCGATCCACATCGGCGTCAGCGCATCGACCGGGAATCGCTCGATGGCGGCGACGGGCAGGTGGAACAGGAGATCGACCGCCCGGTTGAGCCCCAGCCGCGCCAGCCCCTTCACCAGCGCGGGGCCGACGCCCTTCAGGGCGGCCGTTTCGGCGAACAATGGGTTGAGGATGGCGGGACGCATGGGCTATCGCGCGGGCACGTTACCGAAGGACGCGAGCCGGTTCCACCGCGCTCGCGCGATTTGCGTTGGAGGAAGGCCCGCCATGCTCGACGACATCGATCTCTGGAAGCGGCGCATCCGCTGGCGCGCCCACCATCGCGGCACCAAGGAAGCCGACCTGATGATCGGCGGTTTCTGCGAGGCGCACATCGACACATGGGGCCCGGACGAGATGAGCTGGTTCGAGGCGCTGCTCGAGGAGCAGGACGTCGACATCATGGCCTGGGCCATGGGCCGTGGCGACCCGCCCGAGAAGTTCCGGGGTGCGCTGCTCGAGGCCATGCTGAAGCTGGATTATGTGAAGGTGGCGAAGTGAGCTTTTTTCGACCCGCTCCGGCTTCGCGGAGAGGGAGGCCGTGATCGACCTTCGCAATCTCGTCGCCGCCGCCGAGCCGCTGACGCTCGCCGGTGTTCCGCAGGGCTACGAGCCCTGGCTGCTCGCCGATCTGGCGCGCGCGGCGAAGGGGCGGGCCGTCTTCATCGCCTCCGACGAAGGCGCGGCGCGCGCG
>JADCGM010000312.1 GCA_020249025.1 Alphaproteobacteria bacterium | reverse complement strand
CGAGGCGACCTCGTCGGGGACCGCCTCGCGGGCCAGCTCGGCGAGCGCACGTGCCGCGGCGAGCTTCATCTCTTCGTTGATGGTGGTCGCGCGCACGTCGAGCGCGCCGCGGAAGATGTAGGGGAAGCCGAGCACGTTGTTGACCTGGTTCGGATAGTCCGACCGGCCGGTGGCGACGATGGCGTCGGGGCGGACCGCGGCGGCCTCGGCCGGCGTGATCTCGGGATCGGGGTTGGCCATCGCGAAGATGATCGGATTCTTCGCCATCGACTTGACCATCTCGGGCGTCACCGCGCCCTTGACCGACAGGCCGAGGAAGACGTCGGCACCCGCCATCGCCTCCTCGAGCGTGCGCGCATCGGTTTTCGCCGCATGCGCCGACTTCCACTGGTTCATGCCCTCGGTGCGGCCCTGGTAGATGACGCCCTTGGAATCGCACATGATGACCTGGTCGTGAGGGACGCCCATGGCCTTGACGAGCTCGGTGCAGGCGGTCGACGCTGCGCCCGCGCCGTTCACGACCATCTTTACGTCCTTGGGCGAGCGGCCGGTCAGGTGCAGCGCGTTGATGAGGCCCGCGACCGCGATGATCGCGGTGCCGTGCTGGTCGTCGTGCATCACCGGAATGTTCATCCGCTCGCGCAGCCGCTGTTCGATGATGAAGCACTCGGGAGCCTTGATGTCCTCGAGATTGATGCCGCCGAACGAGGGTTCGAGCAGCGCGACGGCATCGCAGAAGGCGTCGACGTCCTCGGTCGCCAGTTCGAGATCGATCGAATCGACGTCGGCGAAGCGCTTGAAGAGGACGGCCTTGCCCTCCATCACCGGCTTCGAGGCGAGCGCGCCGAGATTACCGAGACCAAGGATGGCGGTGCCGTTCGAGATGACCGCGACGAGGTTGCCCTTCGCCGTATAATCGTAGGCGGTCTCGGGATCGGCGGCGATGGCGCGCACCGGCACCGCGACGCCCGGCGAATAGGCGAGGCTCAAGTCGCGCTGCGTCGCCATCGGCTTGGTGGCGACGATCTCGATCTTGCCGGGGCGGCCGGACGAGTGGAACAGCAGCGCCTCGCGCTCGGAAAACTGGACGTCGTTCGCCTTCGTCATCATGGCCCCCGTCTGTATCGGGCGCACCCTAGACGAGGGATGGGGTCGGGCGAAACCCTTTGGGGGATTGGGCGACCCGCCAGTTCGCCAACATGCCATCTCCCCGCCCCCGCCCCGGCTTGCTAAGCAGTCCCGGATGACCGCCCCCGCCAGCCAAGCCACCCCGATGATGGCGCAGTATCTCGCCATCAAGCGCGAGGCGGGGGACTGTCTGCTCTTCTACCGGATGGGCGACTTCTACGAGTTGTTCTTCGACGATGCGGCGAAGGCGGCGGCGACGCTCGACATCGCGCTCACCAAGCGCGGCCAGCATCTGGGCGAGGATATCCCGATGTGCGGCGTGCCGATCCATGCCGCCGACACCTATCTCGCCCGCCTGATCCGCGCCGGCCACCGCGTCGCCATCGCGGAGCAGATCGAGGATCCGGCCGAGGCCAAGAAGCGCGGCTCGAAGGCGGTGGTGGCGCGCGCCATCGTGCGCATCGTCACACCGGGCACGCTCACCGAGGAGACGCTGCTCGATGCGCGCAGCTTCAACCATCTCGCTGCGGTGGCGCAGGTGGGCGAGGCGGTGGGGCTCGCCTGGTGCGACGTGTCGACGGGCGTGCTCCACCTGATGGCGCTCGCCGGCGATGCGCTGGACGCCGAACTGGCGCGGATCGCGGCGGCCGAGGTGATCGCACCCGAGGACGGGCCCGGCCCCGCCGACGCCGTGCGGCTGCCGCGCGAGCGGTTCGAGTCCGGGCGCGGCGCCAAACGGCTGTGCGAGCTGTTCGGAGTCAGCACGCTCGACGCCTTCGGCGCGGTCGGCCGCGCCGAGGCCGCCGCGGCGGGCGCGCTCCTCGACTATCTGGAGGAGACCGGAAAGCAGTCGCTGCCGCGGCTCCAGCGTCCGCTGGTCCATGCCGCGGGCGACGCCATGCTCATCGATGCGGCGACGCGGGCCAGCCTGGAGCTGTGCAAGTCGGCCGCGGGGACGCGCGCGGGGAGCCTGCTCGACGCCATCGACCGGACGGTCACGGGCGCAGGCGCGCGGTTGCTCGGCGAAGACCTTGCCGCGCCGCTGACCGACCCGGCGACGATCGGCGCGCGGCTCGATGCGGTCGGCTGGTTCGCCGACGACGCCATCGCCCGGATGCGCACGCGCGACGCACTGAAGCGCGCGCCCGACCTCGAACGCGCGCTCGGCCGGCTGGCGGTGGGGCGCGGCGGGCCACGCGATCTCGCGATGATCCGCGACGGGCTGCAGGCGACGATCGACCTCAAAGCGGCGCTGCTGGCGACGCCGACCGTCGACCTGCCGCCGCTGCTGACGGCGACGCTGGCCGCCATCGGCGCGCATGGGGCGGACATCGACGCGCTCGCCCGCGCGCTGGTGCCCGAGCCGCCGATCGAGGCCGCCAATGGCGGCTTCATCGCATCGGGCTATGACGCCGCGCTCGATGAGCTGCGCGCGGCGGCCTCCGACGGGCGGCGGCTGATCGCGGCGCTGGAGGCGCGTTACCGCGACGCGACCGGGATCGCCGCGCTCAAGATCCGCCACAACAATGTGCTCGGCTATCATGTCGAGGTGACCGCGGCGCGCGCCGATCCGCTGATGCGCGCGGACAGCGGCTTCATTCACCGCCAGACGCTTGCCGGCGTCGTGCGCTTCGGCTCCGCTGAACTGGGCGAGCTGGCGGCGAAGATCGCGCACGCGCATGACCATGCGCTGGCGGCGGAAGCCGAGCATTTCGCGCGGCTGCGGCAGGGGGTGCTCGACCGGGCCGCGGCGATCCAGTCGACCGCGGCGGCGCTCGCCCGGCTCGATGTCGCCTCGGGCCTCGCCGACCTCGCAGCGCAGGCCGGCTGGTCGCGCCCGCATGTCGATGCGTCCTGCGATTTCGCGATCGCCGGCGGGCGGCATCCGGTGGTCGAAGCGGCGCTGGCGAAGCAGCGCGAGCCCTTCGTCGCCAACGACTGCAACCTGTCGCCGGCCACCCGGCTCTGGCTCGTCACCGGACCCAACATGGCCGGCAAGTCGACCTTCCTCCGGCAGAACGCGCTGATCGCGGTACTGGCGCAGGCGGGCAGCTTCGTGCCGGCAGCCGCCGCCCGGATCGGCGTCGTCGACAAGCTGTTCAGCCGCGTCGGGGCATCCGACAATCTTGCGCAGGGGCGCTCGACCTTCATGGTCGAGATGGTCGAGACCGCCGCCATCCTCAATCAGGCGAGCGAGCGCTCGCTCGTCATCCTCGACGAGGTCGGGCGCGGCACCTCGACCTACGACGGCCTCGCCATCGCCTGGGCGGTGCTGGAGGCGGTGCATGACGGACTGGCCTGCCGCTGCCTGTTCGCGACGCATTATCACGAGCTGACGCGGCTCGCGGAGCGGCTCGACCGGCTGACGCTCGTCGCGGTCAAGGTGCGCGAGTGGAAGGGCGATCTCGTCTTCCTGCACGAGGTCGCGGCGGGGGCGGCGGACCGGTCCTACGGCCTCGCGGTGGCGCGGCTGGCGGGCCTGCCGTCGCCGGTGCTGGCGCGCGCGGGCGAGGTGCTGGCGAAGCTGGAGGCGGGCAAGGCGAAGACGGGCGGGCTGGCCGCCGCCCTCGACGACCTGCCGCTGTTCCAGGCGGCAGCGCCGCCGCCCGCGCCCAAGACGGACCCGCTGCGGGAGCGGCTGGCGGAGATCCGGCCTGACGACCTGACGCCACGGGCGGCGCTCGATCTGCTGTATGAGCTGCGGGAACTGGGGGCGCGGGGGGATTAGGGCGGGACGGCCGGATTTCGCGCGGGCCGCCCCCTCCCCGGCCCTGCCCAGCTACGCCGCGTAGCGCGGATAATCCGTGTAGCCCTCAGGGCCCGGCGAGTACCAAGTCTTGATGTTGTCGGGCGCGAGCGGCCAGCCGTTCCTCACACGCTCCACCAGATCGGGGTTGGAGATGTAGGGCCGTCCGAAGGCGATGCCGTCGCAGGCGCCGCCTTCCACCGCCGCCTTGGCGTTGTCCGGCCCATAGTCGCCGTTGAGGACGAGCGGCCCCGGGAACACCTTGCGGATGTCGGGCGAAACGATCGGCACGTCGGAACGGCCGAAGGTGCCGTTCGGGCCCTGCTCGCGCAGATCGAGGAAGGCGATGTTGCGCGCCGCCAGCTCCTTCGCTGCGGTGGTGAACAGCGCCACCGGCTGGCTGTCGTCGCAGCCCTGCGTGTCGCCGTTGGGCGACAGGCGGATGCCGGTGCGGTCGGCGCCGGCCTCGGCGATGACCGCGTCCATGACCTCGCACATGAAGCGGACGCGGTTGGCGATGGGGCCGCCATAGGCATCGTCGCGGAAATTGGTGTTGTCGCGCAGGAACTGGTCGATGAGGTAGCCATTGGCGCCGTGCACCTCGACCCCGTCGAAGCCGGCTTTCATCGCGTTGCGGGCGGCGCGGGCATAGTCGCCGACGACGCGCGGGATCTCGTCGAGGCCGAGCGGCCGCGGGGCGACATAGTCGGCGCGCTTGCCCTCGCTCTTGGGCGTGCGCTGGCCGCCCGGCGCCTTGCGGTCCGACGAGGAGACAGGCAGCTCGCCGTCAAGGAAATCGGGGTGGACGAGCCGGCCCATGTGCCAGAGCTGGAGCACGATGCGGCCGCCCGCCTTGTGCACCGCCTCGGTCACCGGCTTCCAGCCTTCGGTCTGCGCGTCGGTCCACGCACCGGGCGCGGTCGGCCAGCCGAGACCTTCACGGCTGATGCCGGTCGCCTCCGAGATGATGAGCCCGGCCGAGGCGCGCTGGCGGTAGTAATCGACCATGATGGCGGTCGGGACGCCGTCGGGCGTGGCGCGGCCGCGGGTCAGCGGCGACATGACGATGCGGTTGGGCGCGCGGATCGCGCCGAAGTCGATGGGGTCGAAAAGCGTCGGCATGCCGGGGGTGTCCCTCGCGATGGCAGGGGTGGACGAACGCTCGCCGGTCTGCCACCCGGCGGCATGGCGCGCCACCAACAAAAGCTTCAGCCTTGAACAGTCGGCGTTTCGCCTTCGCTCAGTTCCTCGCCGGATCGGCGATCCTGTCTGCGGGGCCGCTGCTCGTGCGCCTTGCCGACGTCGGTGCGACGCAATCGGCGTTCTGGCGGCTGGCGCTGGCGATCGGGCCGCTGTTCCTGCTCGCGCACCTCACCTCGCGCGGAACGGTGTCGCGCCAGCAGCCAGGCGACTGGCGCTGGCTGGCGGCAGGCGGGCTGTTCTTCGCCGCCGATCTCGCCTGCTGGCACCTCGGCATCATGCGGACGACGCTCGCCAATTCGGCGCTGTTCGCCAACGCGACGAGCTTCATCTACCCGCTGTGGGGGTTCGTGGCGGCGCGGACGCTGCCGTCACGGCGCGCGGCCGGGGCGATGGCGCTGGCGGCGGCGGGCATCGGGCTGCTGATGGGGCTGTCG
>JADCGM010000311.1 GCA_020249025.1 Alphaproteobacteria bacterium | reverse complement strand
TGCCGCCGCTGCTGCTCGGGCTGCCGGGCGACAACACCCATGCGAACTACGCCGAGGCCAACCGGGCGCTTTGGCGGCTGACCGTGCTGCCGATGGCGGAGCGGATCGCCGCCGGGCTGCAGGGCTGGCTGCGGCGCTGGTGGCCGGACGTGGCGCTGACGATCGATCGCGACGCGCTGCCCGCCCTCTCCGAGGACCGCGCCCGGCTGTGGGCGCAGGTGACGGCGGCCGATTTCCTGACCGCCGACGAGAAGCGTGTGTTGCTGGGCGTTGAGGAAAGGACCGGACCATGAGCGAGATCGGCGCGATGCTGGGGCGGCTGCTGGCGCAGGCGCAGGGGGCGGGCGCGGACGCGACGACGCTGCGCGCCATCGTCGAGGAGGCGAGCGAGCTCGGAGCGGAGCGGGCGCTGGCGCGGCTGGGGCTGAGCGATACCGGCGCGGCGAAGGACGTGGGCGAATTGCGCCAACTTCTGGGGGCCTGGCGCGACGCCAAGTCGACGGCGCGCAACGCCGTCGTCGCCTGGGGCGTGCGGGTGCTGATGGCGGCGCTGCTGATGGGGCTGGCGGCGAAGCTGGGTTTGGCCCGGCTGCTGAAGGGATAGCGACATGGGGCAGCGACTGGCGGGCTATGCCGCGGTGTTCGACGTGCGCGACCGCGGCGGCGACGTCGTGCGGCGGGGGGCCTTTGCAGGCGCGCTCGCGGCGGGCGGCGCGGGCGTGCCGCTGCTCTGGCAGCACGACGCCGCGCGGCCGATCGGACGCGTGACGCGGATCGGCGAGGACCGGCGCGGGCTGCGCGTGGTCGCAGAAATCGAGGAGCGCGCGGCGGACGGGGCGAATGCCGCTGCACTGCTGCGGGCCGGGGCGGTCGACGGGCTGTCGATCGGTTACCGCGTCAAGCGGGCGCGGGGGCGGCCGGGGGGCGGACGCGAGCTGATCGATGTCGAGCTGATCGAGGTGTCGGTGGTGACCTTTCCGATGCAGCCGCTGGCGCGGGTGCTGGGGCTGTCGGGAGCGGGCGAGGAGACGGGTGCATGACGGATTACGAGGTGAAGGCGAACGCGCTCGAGGCGGTGTTCGAGACGGCTGAGGCGGAGGCGCCGGGCGACGGCGCGGTCGCCGAGCTGAAGGCGGAGCTGGCGGCGATCCGCCAGGCGATGGCGGTGCGGCCGCCGCTCGGCAGCGAGGGCGGCGACGCGGCAGGCGCCGAGGCGCGCAAGGCGTTCGTCGACGGCTATCTGCGCAAGGGGCTTGCGGGCGGCGAGGTGAAGGCGTTGGTCGCGGCGACGGGTGTCGACGGCGGCTATGCAGTGCCAGAGGCGCTCGACCGCAGCATCGAGACGGTGCTGCGTAGCGTGTCGCCGATCCGCGCCATCGCCAATGTGGTGAACGTTGGCAGCGCAAACTATCGCAAACTGGTGACGACGGGCGGCTTCGCCTCGGGCTGGGTCGCGGAGATCGCGGCGCGCCCCGAGACGGACACGCCCGATTTCATCGAGATCGCGCCCCCGTTCGGCGAGCTCTACGCCAACCCGGCGGCGAGCCAGGCGATGCTCGACGATGCGATGTTCGATGTCGAGGCGTGGCTGGCGCAGGAGGTCGCGGCCGAGTTCGCCAAGGCGGAGGGCGCGGCGTTCGTGGCCGGCACGGGCGTCAACCGGCCGAAGGGCTTCCTCGCCTATCCGACCGACCCGGCGGGCGATGCGACGCGGGCGTTCGGGACGCTGCAGCATGTCGTGTCGGGCGCGGTGGGCGCGTTCGGGGCGAACCCCGAGGACCGGCTGATCGACCTCGTCCATGCGCTGCGCCCCGGCTACCGGCAGGGGGCGAGCTGGGTGATGAACTCGGCGACGCTGGCGCGGCTGCGCAAGCTGAAGTCGGCGGACGGCGACTTCCTGTGGCGCCCCGGCCTGATGGAGGGGCAGCCGGCGACGCTGCTCGGCTATCCGGTCGTCGAGGCCGAGGACATGCCGGACATCGCCGCCAATGCGCTGGCGATCGCCTTCGGCAACTTCCGGCGCGGCTATGTCATCGCCGAGGCCGCGGCGACGCGGATCCTGCGCGACCCCTACAGCCACAAGCCGTTCGTGCACTTCTACGCGACCAAGCGCGTCGGCGGCGCGGTGGTGAACAGCGAGGCGATCAAAGTGATGAAGTTCGCCGCCTAGGGCGGCGGGACGGTCGCGCCGCGGTGGCGGCGCCGGGGTGCGGGCGGCCTGGACTCCGCCCGCACGCCCCTGCGGCCGCCGGCTGGTCCCCTTGCCGGCGGCCGCAACCCTGTCGAGCGATCTGCGGGAGACGGGCATGGCGCTGGTCAGCGACACCTTCACCGGAACAACCGGTGCGCTGCTGCGGCTGCGGCCGGGATGGACCTATTCGGGGGCCGCAACCTACCAGGACCGGGCGACGATCTCGAACAACCGGCTGCGTTGCGGCGGCACGTCCGGCACGTCCGTCCACTATTGCTTCGGGGTCGAGACCGGCGATGTCGCCCACTTCGTCGAGGCGCGCTTCCTGCGCTTCAACGCGGTTGGCGCGTGTCTCTATCTGCGCTGGGTCGACCCGAACAACTTTATCGCAATCCGCAACAGCGGCACGTCGCTCGAGCTGCTGAAGCGGGTCGGGGGCACCATCACCCAGCTCGGCATCGTGAGCGGCGCGCTGTCGGGTAGCGAGATCATCCGCGCGACGGTGCGCGGGTCGGTGGTGAAGCTCTACCGCAACGGCGTGCAGATCGGACTGACCGCCGGATTCGCTGCCTCCGACGCCGTGCTGCAGTCGAGCACCAAGGCCGGCCTTGGCGGCGAGGGGACGTTCGGATCGCAGGAGTATTTCGACGATTTTCAGGCCGGCCCGCTGCCCGCGGCGCTGGCACCGGCCGATGGACGGAGCCCCGGAAGAGCGGATGCCGCGGTGCTGACCGGCGCGCGCCAGATCGCCGCCGCCGACGGACGCAGCCCGGGCCGGGGCGACCCCACGGAAGCGCGGCTGCGGTTGCGACTGACGGGCCGCTCGGCGTCGCATCCGACGCGGAGCGATACGGCGGGGGCCGGACTGCGGCTTCGGCTCGGGGTTACGGACGGGCAGTCGACGGCGCGGAGCGCGCCCGCGACGCTCGCGACGCGCAACCGCCTGACGCCGGGCGATGCCTGGCTGCGGCTGGGCGACGACCCGGCGGCGGTCGGTTGGTCGGGACGGCTGCGGCCGCGGCGCGGCGGCGCGCGGATGCGGAGCACGCGTGCGCTGCATAGCCGGTTCGGCGGCCCGCCACTGGCCACCGAGGCGCTGACGGCGAGCGACGGTGGCGACATGCGGGTGACGGCCGAGACCCACGCGCTGGTCGTGCCGGCCGACGGGATCTGATTGCAGACGAAAGGGCGGGAACGATGGGCAAGGCGGTGCATGCCGACGTGCTGGACGGCGCGCTGGCGGTGATCCGGAGCAATGCGACGCGGATGGTGGCGCTCGCCAGCCAGCCGCCGGACTATGCGACGGCGAACGGCGGCAAGCTGGCCGAGGTGACGATGGCGGCGGCGGATTTCAGCTTCGCCGCTGGCGACATTTCGGGGCGCAAGGTGGCGGTGGCGGCGAAGACCGGCGCGGCTGTGGCG
>JADCGM010000310.1 GCA_020249025.1 Alphaproteobacteria bacterium | reverse complement strand
TCCGATCTGCTGTGGAGCACCCGCAGCCCGACATAGGCCCAGGCGAGCTGGGCGTTGAGCCCGTCACCGGCGCCCGCGACCGCAAGCGCGAGGCAGACCGCGTAGAACAGAGTCGGCTGCTCCATCAGGTGGATGTAATTGTGCGCCTTCCACTGGACGTTGTCGGGAAGGACGCCATCGAGCCCGCCGGGCTTGCTGCCGACGACCTTGGTCAGATCGATGCCCTTGGCCTTCAGCGCCGGGAAGCGGGTGACGACCACCCACAGCAGCACGACAAGCGACCAGATGACGAGCGCTACCACTGGCGCGAGAATGGGACTGTGCATTGAAAAACCCTCCCCCTGGACAATGCCGGGGGGAGGGTCGTTAAGTTTCCTTAAGGAGTCAAATCAGGCGAAAAGCTTCGCCCAGCCGCGCTTCGGACGGCTCTTCCATGCGCCGCGGTGGTAGGCGTCGCTGGCAAGCAGCGGCATGACCGAACCGGCCTCGGCGAACACCATCTGCTCGAGCGCGGTGTCGACCTTGCCCCAGCTCGCGGCTTCCTTCAGCGTCGAGGACGAGCAGGCGCCGTCGCGAACGTCGGCGACGGTGATCTGCACCGCGTACTTGTGCATCTCCACATCGTCATGGCCGAGGATCTCGGCGCAGACGACGGTGTCCTGGATGAAGTTCTTCGGCACGCCGCCACCGATCATCAGCAGGCCGGTGGTGCCCGCCTTGATGTTGATGTCGGTCAGTTCGCGGAAGTCCGCGATCGCATCGAGCACCATGTAGGGCTTGCCCGCCTTCATCGCATCGACCTGATGCTTGACGAGGCCGAAGCCCGCCGAGCTGTCGACGAACGCCGGGCAGAAGATCGGCACGTCATGCTCGTAGGCGAGCTTGACGAGGCTGTTCTCCTTCTTGCCGTGCTCGGCGAGATACTTGCCCATCTCGCGGATGAAGGCGCGCGACGAATAGGCCTTGGGCTCCAGCGAGTTCGCGATCTTGCCGATCGTGTGGTCGCAGTCCTGAAGCTGCTCCTCGTCGATGTAGGTGTCGTAGATGCGGTCGATGTAGAGCGAGCGCAGCGTGTTGTCGTCGGGGATCTCGAGCGCCTGATAGTGCTTGTGACCGAGCCCCTCGAAGAAATCCATGTCGACGATCGACGCACCGGTGGCGACGATGCCGTCGACCATGTTGGAGCGCACGAGCTCGGCATAGAGGTCCATGCAGCCGCCCGCCGAGGTCGACCCGGCGATGACGAGGAAGATCGAGCAGTCCTTGTCCTCGAGCATCGTGTTGTAGATGCGCGTGGCGCGCGCGAGGTCGCGCGAGGTGAAGCTCATCTTCTCCATCGAGTCGATGATCGGGCGCGCGTCGAAGCTGCGGATGTCGACATGCTCGACGGTCTTCGAGAGCAGTTCGGCCTTGCGCTGGGCGTTGATGCGGGTGTCGGTCACTCTTGTCTCCAGACAACGGGGGTTGCTGGCTCGGCACGTTCAACGGAACGCGCCGCCCGCGGCCGGATCATCCCGGCGCCGAGCGGGTAGGCTCCCCCTCCCCGGCGCGGCCGGGGAGGGGAGGGATCACTTGGTCAGCCGGGTAACCTTCGCCGGTTGCGCCGCGATGACGCCGAACGTTGTCGCCATCGGCTCGTCGGTGACGATCACGGTCTCGCCCTGGCCGAAGCCGTTGAACTGCGTCCGCATCGCCGATCCATAGGCGCCGAGCATGCCGATCTCGACATAGTCGCCCTCGGCGATGTCGGCCGGCAGTGCGAACGGACCCGCCATATAGTCGAGGTCGTCGCAGGTCGGGCCGTAGAAGCTGAAATCCATCGGCTTCGTCGTCGACTCGTCGTCGCGGATCAGACGGACCGGGTAGCGCCAGTCGATGTGCGCGGCATCGAACAGCGACCCATAGGCGCCGTCGTTGATGTAGAGCACGTCGCCCTTGCGCTTCTCGACGCGGGCGAGAACCGAGGCATATTCGGCGCACAGCGCGCGGCCCGGCTCGCACCACAGCTCCGCCGAGTAGCTGATCGGCAGCGACTCATAGGCGCGGTGAATGACCTCGAAATAGGCCGCCATCGCGGTCGGCTCCATGCCGGGATAGACCGACGGGAAGCCGCCGCCGACATCGACGACATCGACCGTGACGCCCGCCTGCACGATCGCGGCGCGCACCATCGACATCGCCTCGGCATAGGCCTGCGGGCTCATCGCCTGACTGCCGACGTGGAAGCAGACGCCAAGCGCATCGGCGACCTGCCGCGCCGCGAGCAACAGCGCCGGCGCCTCATCGACGCTCGCGCCGAACTTGGAGGCGAGGCTGAGCTTGGAATGCGCCGACGACACGCGAAGGCGCACGCACAGCGTCAGGTCGGTCGCGCCCTCGGTTGCGGCCACGATCTTCTCGAGCTCGCACGCGGTGTCGAGCGAGAAGGTGCGCACGCCATGAACGCGATACGCCTCGGCGATCGCCTCGGGCGACTTCACCGGGTGCATGAAGCACAGCGTCGCCTGCGGCAGCGTCTCGCGCACCAGACGCACCTCGGCGATCGAGGCGACGTCGTAATGCGTGATGCCGGCGTCCCACAGCGTCTTCAGCAGCTCAGGCGACGGGTTCGCCTTGACGGCGTACATCGACAGGCCCGGAAACTTCTCCACGAAGAAGCGAGCGGCACGCTGAGCGGCATGCGGACGGACGAGCGTGACTGGCTGGGCCGGTCGGAGGGCGGCAGCTACCCCCAGCGCGTTATGGTACGTGTGCAACTCAAGGGACCTCCAACAGGCGGTTTCAACAAGCTGCCTTGCGGTTGGAAGTCCCCATGGGGCAGCGGGGGGCGTAAATAGGGGGGGTGGACCCCGCTGTAAAGTGATTTTCGGACCCCCAAAAAGTGCGATTTTTCCCTTGTGTGTCAGGAGCTTGTCTAATTGTCTGAAAAAGTTCCCTTTCCCCGTCTGAGCCGGGCCGATGTCGAATCTGCGGCGAAACGAGTCGCGGGCCATGCGGTGCGGACCCCGCTCCTTCGCAGCGACCGGCTCGATTCGATCACGGGGGGCCGGATCTTCCTGAAACCCGAGACCCTGCAGCGCACCGGAAGCTTCAAATTCCGCGGGGCCTACAACCGCTTGGCGGCGATGAGCGCCGAGGAGCGCGCGGGCGGGGTCGTCGCCTTCTCGTCGGGCAATCATGCGCAG
>JADCGM010000031.1 GCA_020249025.1 Alphaproteobacteria bacterium | reverse complement strand
GCGGTCAGAAGCTCTTCGAGGACGCCCATGTCCACATCCGCGAGCTTCGCGACATAGACGCAGTCCGCGCCCGTCTTGTGCCTGCCGAGCCGCGCCAGCAGCGCCTCGCGGCCGGCGGCCTCGCCGGTGCCGTAGATCGCGAACTTGCCGGCCCGCGGGCTGAAGCCGATGCGCAACCACTCTCCGGTCCGCCCGCTGTCATAGCGATAGGCGTAGCGAGCGAAGCCGACGATGCCCGGCCCCCACATCACCGGCGGGCAGCCGGAGACGCGTTCGAGCATCGCGCACAGCACCTCGGCGTCGGCGCGCCGCGCCGGCGGATCGAGCGCGGCGATGAAGGCTGCGGCGGTCATCGCTGTCGCCTTCGTCTTCGCCTCCGCCATCGCCGCCCTCCTGCTCCGACCGGAAAGGTGGCGGAATTCCGACCCGAAGTCACGCACCCGGCCAGGTGCCGCCCTTGCCGCCGCCAGTCCCACCCCTTAGTTTGCGGCCATGCCGGGCAAGATCGACATCGAGGCGCTGTGCGCCGAACGCGGGCTGCGCATCACCGAACAGCGCCGCATCATCGCGCGCGTGCTCTCGGACGCGGCCGATCATCCCGATGTCGAGGAGCTCCATCGCCGCGCCAGCGCCATCGACAAGGGCATCTCGATCGCCACAGTCTACCGGACGGTGCGGCTGTTCGAGGAGGCGGGCATCCTCGAGCGCCACGACTTCCGCGACGGCCGGTCGCGCTACGAGATGGCGCCCGACGAGCATCATGACCATCTGATCGACGTCGAGACCGGCAAGGTCATCGAATTCCACGACGACGAGCTGGAGGCGCTGCAGGCCAAGATCGCCGCGCGCCTCGGCTACCGGCTCGTCGATCACCGGATGGAGCTCTACGCCGTCCCGATCGGGACCTCGGCCAAGGGGTGAACCCCCTCCAGCCGCCCGAGCTTCCCGACGCGCCCTATCACCAGCGCCACGGCGCAGCGAAGGCGCTCGCCGGGACCGCCGCCGCGGCGAGCCTGCTCGTGCCCGTTCAGCTCGCCGTCCGCGCGATCGCGCCGAGGTCGCAGCCGCATCTGCCCCGGCTGTTCCACCGCGCGCTGTCGCGTTCGCTCGGCGTCACCGTCCGCCTCCATGGCGCTCCAGCGCGGCGCGGCGGGGTGCTGTTCGTCTCCAACCATCTGTCGTGGACCGACATTCCGGTGATCGGCTCGAAGCTCTTGGGCCATTTCGTCGCCAAATCCGAGGTTGGCGCGATGGGGCCGGTCGGCTGGTTTGCCGATCTCCAGAACACCATCTACGTCGACCGCGACCGCCGCCACCGCGCCGGCGAGCAGCGCGGCGTCATCGCCGAGCGGCTGGCGGCGGGCGGCAATGTCATCCTCTTCCCGGAAGGCACCACCGGCGACGGCATCCGCGTGTTGCCGTTCAAGTCGTCCCTCTTCGCTGCGACCGACGGCGTCGAGGATGCGCTGATCCAGCCGGTGAGCCTCGCCTATACCCGCATCAACGGCCTGCCGGTGCGGCGCGAGCATCTCGTCGAACTCGCCTGGATCGGCGACGTCGAGATCGGGCCGCACGCCCACGACTTCGTCCGGCTCGGCAAGGTCCGCGCCGACATCCTGCTCCACGAAGCCGTGCGGCCGTCGGACTTTCCCGACCGCAAGGCGCTGTCCCGCCACTGCGAGCGCGTCGTCGCCGAGGGCTATGCCAGGCTGATGCGCGCCTGAGGGTTGGGGCGGACGCCCACTTCCTCTATAGCGCGGCCCGAATTGACCATTGGTGATCGCCCATGACCGCCCCCAAGAGCTATTTCGTCAAGACGTTCGGCTGCCAGATGAACGTCTATGATTCCGAGCGCATGGGCGAGCTGCTCGGGGCGGCCGGCTATGCCGCCGCGGCCAGCGCCGACGACGCCGATCTCGTCGTTCTCAACACCTGCCATATCCGCGAAAAGGCGGCCGAGAAGGTCTATTCGGACATCGGCCGGCTGAAGGCCGAGAAGCGCGCCAACGGCGTGAAGCCGACCGTCGTCGTCGCCGGCTGCGTCGCCCAGGCGGAAGGGGAGGAGATCGTCCGCCGCGCGCCCGCTGTCGACGTCGTCGTCGGCCCGCAGGCCTATCACCGCCTGCCAGAACTGCTGGCGCAGGCGGCGAGCGCGCGCGCCATCGACACCGACATGCCGATCGAATCGAAGTTCGAAGTGCTGCCGCGCCGCAAGGCGCCTGCCGGACCGACCGCCTTCCTGACGGTGCAGGAGGGTTGCGACAAATTCTGCACCTTCTGCGTCGTGCCCTACACGCGCGGTGCGGAGACCTCGCGGCCGATGGCGGGGCTGCTGGACGAGGCGCGGCTGCTGGTCGACGGCGGCGCGCGGGAGATCACTCTGCTCGGCCAGAACGTCAACGCCTGGGCCGACGGCAGCGTCGGGCTCGGGGGCCTGATCCGGCGGCTGGCCGAGATCGAGGGCCTCAAGCGCATCCGCTATACGACCAGCCACCCGCGCGACATGTCGGACGATCTCATCGCCGCGCATGCCGAGGTGCCGCAGCTGATGCCCTATCTCCACCTGCCCGTGCAGTCGGGTTCGACGCGGATCCTCAAGGCGATGAACCGCGCCCACACTCGCGACTCCTATCTCGCCATCCTCGACCGGCTCCGCGCCGCGCGCCCCGACATCGCGCTGTCGGGCGACTTCATCGTCGGCTTCCCCGGCGAAACCGACGCCGATTTCGAGGATACGCTCTCGATCGTCCGCGAGGTGAACTATGCGGCCTCTTTCACGTTCAAATATTCGCCGCGCGCCGGAACCCCGGCCGCGACGATGGAGGACCAGGTGCCGGAAGGCGTGAAGGACGAACGGCTGCAGCGGCTTCAGGCGCTCATCGCCGAGCAGTCGCTGGCGTTCAACCGTGCCACCGTCGGCAAGACCGTCGACGTCCTCCTGGAGCGGGAGGGCCGCAAGCCGGGGCAGCTCATCGGGAAGTCGCCATGGCTGCAATCGGTGCATGTC
>JADCGM010000309.1 GCA_020249025.1 Alphaproteobacteria bacterium | reverse complement strand
CATGCCGGAGATAAGGCCGCCGCCGCCGATCGGGATGACGAGCATGTCGAGATCGGGCGCATCCTCGAGCATCTCGAGCGCGATGGTGCCCTGACCCGCCATCACGTGAGGATCGTCATAGGGATGGACGAAGGTCAGCCCGCGCTGCTCGGCGAGCGCATGGGCGTGCTCGGCCGATTCCTCGAGCTTGTCGCCGTGGAGGATGACGTTGGCGTCATGCCCTTCGGTCTGCTGCACCTTCACGATCGGCGTATGCTTGGGCATCACGATCGTCGCCGGGATGCCGAGCCGCTTGGCGTTGTAGGCGAGGCCCTGCGCATGGTTGCCAGCCGACATCGCGACGACGCCGCGCTGCTTCTGCTCGGGCGACAACGTCAGCAGCTTGTTGAGCGCGCCGCGCTCCTTGAAGCTGGCGGTGAACTGCAGGTTCTCGAACTTCAGCCAGACTTCGGCGCCGGTGAGCTCCGAGAGCGTGCGCGAATACAGGCAGGGCGTGCGAATGACCTTGTCGCCGATCGCCATGCGCGCCGCCTCGACATCGGCGAAGCTGATGGGAAGGGCGGCGTCGGGTTGCACTGCGGTGGCCATGCGCGCCCGTCTAGGACGAAATCGGCGCGGTCGCAAACCTCGCAGGCTACCGTTCGGCGCGGCGGGGGGGTAGAGGGCGGGCGCAGACAGGCAGGGGAGACGGCGCATGGCGCGGGTAGCGTTCATCGGACTGGGCGTGATGGGCTATCCCATGGCCGGGCATCTGGCGCGCGCCGGGCACGATGTGACGGTCTACAACCGCACGGCGGCGAAGGCCGAGGCCTGGGCCGCTCAGCATGGCGGCCGCGCCGCGGCGACCCCGGCGGCGGCGGCGGAAGGCGCGGAGGCGGTCTTCGCCTGCGTCGGCGCGGACGACGATCTGCGCGCGGTGACGCTGGGACCGGACGGCGCGTTCGCGGCGATGACGCCCGGCGCGCTGTTCGCCGATCACACCACCGTGTCGGCGGCGATCGCGCGCGAACTGGCGGCGGCGGGCGAAGGGCGCGGGCTGCTCGTTCTTGATGCGCCGGTGTCGGGCGGGCAGGCGGGGGCCGAGAACGGCCAGCTGACGATCATGGTCGGCGGCAGCGATGCGGCGTTCGCAGCCGGCGAGCCGATCATGGCGGCCTATGCCAAGCGCATCGGGCATCTCGGGCCGGCCGGGAGCGGGCAGCTCGCCAAGATGGTCAACCAGATCTGCATCGCGGGCGTCGTTCAGGGCCTCGCCGAGGCGCTGCACTTCGCGATGGCGGCCGGTCTCGACGCCAAGGCCGTCGTCGACGTCATCGGCAAGGGTGCGGCGCAAAGCTGGCAGATGGACACCCGCGCGCCCACGATGATCGACGGCCAGTTCGACTTCGGCTTCGCGGTCGACTGGATGCGCAAGGATCTGGGGCTGGTGCTCGACGAGGCGCGGCGCGCGGGCGTGTCGCTGCCGCTGACGGCGCTCGTCGACCAGTTCTACGGCGACGTGCAGGCGATGGGCGGGGGGCGGCAGGACACCTCGTCGCTGATCCGCCGCTTCCGGGGCTGAGCGTTGCCTTTCACGCCCTCGCGCCCCACGTTCGCGGCATGAAGCCGTTCCAGCCGCCCAAGGCGCCCGTCACCCGCGCGCTCGTCATCGCCTGCATCGCGATCCATGCGCTCGTGACGCTGGTGCCGGGTCTGGAGGACGAGGCGGCGCTGCGCGGCGCGCTCATTCCGGCGCGGCTGGCGCATGGCGTGCCGCTGGCGGGCGCGGCCCCGGCGTGGCTGACGCCGCTGACCTCGGCCTTCTTGCACGCCGGCTGGCTGCATCTCGCCTTCAACATGCTGTTCCTCGGCTACATCGGCCGCTTCGTCGAATGGCTGACCGGGCCGCTGCGCTTCCTTATCCTCTATCTCGCCGGCGGCTACGCGGGCGGGTTGCTGCAGGTCGCGGTCGATCCGGAGTCGATCGTGCCTGTGGTCGGCGCGAGCGGGGCGATCTCGGCGGTGTTCGCGGCCTATGCCGTGCTGTTCGCGCGCCAGCAGGTTCAGGGGCGGCGCGTGGCGGGCATCAGCATCCCGCCGGCGGTCGTCGCCTCGGTCTGGTATGCGGCGGTCTGGATCGGCATCCAGCTGCTCACCGGCGCGGTGCTCGGCTGGCAGGGCATCGCGATCTGGTCGCACATCGGCGGCTTCGTCGCGGGGCTGATCCTCGTGCGGCCGCTCAGCCGCAACGCCCGGGTCGAACCGCTCGGCTAGCTGCTTACCCCTCGGTCGAGGGGTGGAGCGAGGTGAAGGCGCGGCCGCTGCGGAAGGCGCTGAACCAGGTGCCCGGCGAGAACAGGTCGGTGGTGCCGTCGAGCGAGAAGGTGATGAACTCGGCGCGCCCGACGACATTCTCGACCGGCAGGATGCCGAGGCCGCCGATCGCGGGGTCGACGCGGCTGTCCGCCGAATTGTCGCGGTTGTCGCCCATCAGGAATACGAAGCCCTGGGGCACGGTCACCGGCGCGGTGTTGTCGAAGATGTTGTTCGGCTCGGCGTCGAGCGTGTCGTAGCTGACGCCGTTGGGCAGCGTCTCGCGGAACCGCGGGTAGCGGCAGACGGTGGCGCCGTCGGCGCGCAGCGTGCGGTATTGCGGATAGCGCTCGCAACCGGTGACCGGCGACTCGACGATCTCGGCCGGCGCGAGCGCGACGCGCTTGACCGCGACCCCGTTGATGTAGAGCGCGCCGCCCTTCATCTGGATGGTATCGCCGGGCAGGCCGACGACACGCTTGATGTAGTCGACATGGTCGATCGGCGACTTCACCACCGCGATGTCGCCGCGCTCGGGATAGCCGCCGAGCAGCCGGCCGTCGGTCTTCGGCAGGATCGGGGTGTTCACGAACGGGATCGCGGGCGACAGATAGCTGTAACCATAGGGATATTTCGTCACCACCAGCCGGTCGCCGACGAGCAGGGTCGGCAGCATCGACTCCGACGGGATGTAGAAGGGCTTGGCGATCGCCGAGTGGAAGCCGAGCACCGCGAGGATGAGGAGCGCGATCTCGCGCGTCTCCTTCGCCCAGTTGATCTTGGTCTGCGTCGAGCTGCTCATGGCGGTCATGCGGGCCTTGCGGTGATCAGGACGATCGCCTGCGCCCAGGGATGATCGTCGGTGAGGGTGAGGTGTATGTCTGCCGTCATACGCTCCGGCGTAATCGCTGCCAAGCGCGCCGCAGCGCCGCCCGACAGCTGCAGCGTCGGCTTGCCCGAGGGCAGGTTGACGACCGCCATGTCGCGGAAGAACACGCCCTGCCGGAAACCGGTGCCGAGCGCCTTGGCGCAGGCCTCCTTGGCGGCGAAGCGCTTGGCGAAGGTGGCGGTGCGGGTCAGCTCGCGGCGGTTGGCCTTGGCGATCTCGTTGGCTGCGAAGATGCGGTTGATGAAGCGGTCGCCGAACCGGTCGATCGAGGCCTGGATCCGCTCGATGTTGCAGAGATCGTTGCCGAGGCCGAGAACGATCATGCGCCGCCGCGCGCCGCGTCCATCAGGCGGCGCATCTCGCGGACGCTCGCGTCGAGCCCGATGAAGATCGCCTCGCCGATGAGGAAGTGGCCGATATTGAGCTCGGCGATCTCCGGGATCGCCGCGATCGGCGTAACATTCTCGAAGCTGAGCCCGTGCCCGGCGTGCGGCTCCAGCCCGAGGGCCGCGGCATGCGCGGCGGCGGTCGCGATTCGGGCCACTTCCTCGGCCTGGGCGTCGCCTTCCAGATGGCAATATCGCCCGGTGTGAAGCTCGATCACGGGCGCGCGCAGCTTCGCCGCCGCCTCGACCTGACGGTCGGACGGTTCGATGAACAGGCTGACCCGGATGCCGGCGTCGGTCAGCCGCGCCACCATCGGCGCGAGGATGTTGTGAAGCCCCGCGGCGTCGAGCCCGCCCTCGGTGGTGCGCTCCTCCCGACGCTCGGGAACGATGCAGGCGGCATGCGGGCGATGGCGCAGCGCGATGCCGAGCATCTCTTCGGTCGCCGCCATCTCGAGGTTGAGGGGTAGCGCGATGCCGCCCATCAGCGCGCCGATGTCGGCGTCGGTGATGTGCCGCCGGTCCTCGCGCAGATGCGCGGTGATGCCGTCCGCACCGGCCGCCGAGGCGATCTGCGCGGCGCGCACCGGATCGGGATGCAGCCCGCCGCGCGCGTTCCGGACGGTCGCGACATGATCGATGTTCACGCCGAGGCGGAGCGGGCTCATGCGGCGCGGCTTCCGGGCTTGACCGCCGGGATCGCCGCGAGTTCGGGCGGCAGCGCATCGGGCGCATAGGTCGGGACCGCGAGGCGCAGCAGCGGGAACAGCGGCACGCCGATGTCGGCCGCGCCGTCCGAGCGGTCGACAAGGCAGGCCCCGGCGATGACCTTGCCGCCCGCCGCCTCGATGGCGACGATGGCCTCGCGCGACGATAGCCCGGTCGTGACGACATCTTCGACCATCAGCACCTTCTGCCCGGGCTCCAGCCGGAAGCCGCGGCGCAGCTCGAAGGGCCCGGTCGGGCGCTCGACGAACATCGAGTCGACGCCGAGCGCGCGGGCGGTTTCATAGCCGACGATGACGCCGCCCATCGCGGGCGCGACGACCGCGGCGATCTGCGAGCGGATGTCGGCCGGGATCGTGGCGACGAGCGCGCGGCACAGCCGCTCGGCGCGGGCCGGGTCCATGAGCACGCGCGCGCACTGGAGATAGCGCGGCGAACGCAGCCCGGAGGACAGGATGAAATGGCCTTCGAGCAGCGCGCCCGCGGCGCGGAACTCGGCGAGAACGTCGTCGGCGGTCATGGGGAGCCGCATAGACGTTGCAGGGGCGTGGGGGAAGGGGAGGTGGGCGTTGTCCGGGACCGTCCGCTCTGCCTCAGGAGTGCCACCGCGCTGCAGCGGCATCGTCGTCGGCCTTCGCCTCCACCCAGCGCGCCCCGCCTGGAGTCTCCTCGCGCTTCCAGAACGGGGCCTTGGTCTTCAGCCAGTCCATCAGGAAGGCGCAAGCCTCGAACGACGCCGTCCGATGCCGGCTTGCGGCGGCGGCCAGCACGATCCGCTCGCCTGGCAACAGTCGCCCGACCCGGTGGATGACCAGCACGCCGTCCAGCGGCCAGCGCGCCGCCGCCTCCCGCGCGATGGCCT
>JADCGM010000308.1 GCA_020249025.1 Alphaproteobacteria bacterium | reverse complement strand
GAAGGCGCGGTTGAGGCCGGTCAGCGACACGACATCGGCGACGGTGCCGAGTGCGACAAGGTCGAGCAGGTCGATGAGCCGCGGCTCGGGCCGATCGGCGAACCAGCCGGCGCCGCGCAGCGCGCGCACCGTCGCCACCGCCAGCAGGAACGACATGCCGACCGCGGCGAGGTGGCCGTAGGCCGCACCCTCCTCCTCGTCGAGGCGGTTCGGGTTGACGACGGCAAGACAGTCGGGAAGCGCGGTCGAGGCCTTGTGATGGTCGCAGACGACGACATCGAGCCCGGCGGCGCGGGCGCGGGCCAGCGCCTCGAACGCCTGCGTGCCGCAATCGACGGTGACGACGAGCTGCGCGCCTTCGCTGGCGAGCTTCTCCAGCGCCTCGCCGCCCGGGCCATAGCCTTCGAGGAGCCGGTCGGGGATGTAATAGCCCGCCTCACCGCCGCAGGCGCGGACAGCGCGAATGAGCAGCGCCGCGCTCGTGGCGCCATCGACGTCGTAATCACCGAACACGACGATGCGCTCGCCGGCGCGGATGGCGCGCGCCAGCCGGTCGGCGGCGCTGTCCATGTCGCGAAAGATCGACGGATCAGGCAGCCAGTCGCGCAGCGTCGGCGCGCGCAGCCGGTCGATCTCGGCCGGGTCCGCCCCGCGTGCGAGGAAGAGCTGGGCGACAAGATCGTCGAGCCCGGCCATCGCGCCCGACGCCACCGCCCGCTCGCGCCCGCCCCGCCAGCGCCACGGCTGGCCGAGCAGCGACCGCTCCACGCCGAACACGGCGCTCATCGCAAATCCTCGCAACCCATCATGCCGCGAACCCTAGCCGCTTCGCGCGCGGTACGGGAGAGCAATCGCCTCGCCCCCCGATGGGAACGGGAAATGGAACGGCGGAGGGTTGCTCCTTGTCGAGACGCGCCTAGGTTCGGCAGTCGACGGCATCGGCAGAGGGAGGCGCGCCATGAAGGACTTTCTCCGCGTCGAGGTCGATAGCCGGGCGGCGTTGCGGCGCTGGCTGGAGGCGAATCACGGGCAGCGCGAGAGCATCTGGCTCGTGACCTTCAAGAAAGCGGCGGGTCCGCGCCATGTCCCCTATGACGCCATCGTCGAGGAGGCGCTGGCCTTCGGCTGGATCGACAGCCTGCCGCGCAAGCTCGATACCGAGCGCACGATGCTGCTGCTCAGCCCGCGCAAGCCGGGAAGCTCATGGTCCGCGGTCAACCGGGCCCGCGTCGAGCGAATGGAGGCGCAGGGGCTGATGCACGCGACCGGGCGCGCCAGGGTCGCAGCGGCCAAGGCCGACGGGAGCTGGTCGCGGCTCGACGCGGTCGAGGCGCTCGTCATTCCCGACGATCTGGCCGCAGCGCTCGGCCCCGGTTCGGTCGCCGACACATATTTCCGGGCGTTCCCGCCGTCGGCCAAGCGGGGGATCCTGGAATGGATCGCGGCCGCCAAAGCCCCCGAAACACGGGCGCGACGGATTGCCGACACCGCCGCCAAGGCGGCCGACAATCTGCGCGCCAATACCCCGCGCCAGCTGAAGCGGCGTTAGTCCCGCACGACCTCGCGGCGGTGCTCGCCGCTGACCCAGCGCACGGTGCCCGACGAGGCGCGCATCACCACCGACTGGGTGGTGATGGTGCGGTCGCGGCGGCGCTTCACGCCCTTCAGCAGCGAGCCGTCGGTGACGCCGGTGGCGGCGAAGATCACGTCGCCCTGCGCCAGATCCTCGAGGTGATAGATACGGTCGAGGTCGTCGATGCCCCAGCGGCGGGCGCGGGCGCGTTCGTCGTCGTTGCGGAACAGCAGCCGGCCCTGGAACTGGCCGCCGACGCAGCGCAGCGCCGCCGCCGCGAGCACGCCTTCCGGCGCGCCGCCCGAGCCCATGTAGATGTCGACATTGGTGTCGGGGTCGGTCACGGCGATGACGCCGGCGACGTCGCCGTCGGGGATGAGCTTCACGCCGCAGCCGAGCCCGCGCAGCTCGCGGATCATCGCCTCGTGGCGCGGACGGTCGAGAACGCAGACGATGATCTCGTTGGCCGCCACGCCCTTCGCCGCCGCCACCGACTGGACATTCTCGGTCACCGACTTCGACAGGTCGATGACGCCCTTGGGGTAGCCCGGCCCGATCGCCAGCTTGTCCATGTAGACGTCGGGCGCGTTGAGCAGGCCGCCCTCCTCGGCGATGGCGAGAACCGCCATCGCGTTCGGCCCGGCCTTCGCCGTGATCGTCGTGCCTTCCAGCGGATCGAGCGCGATGTCGATGCGCGGCCCCGTGCCGACGGCGCGCCCGACCTTCTCGCCGATGTAGAGCATCGGCGCCTCGTCGCGCTCGCCCTCGCCGATCACGATGGTGCCGTCGAAATCCAGTTCGTTGAGCAGCGTGCGCATCGCATCGACGGCGGCGGCGTCCGCCGCCTTCTCGTCGCCGCGGCCGATGAGCTTCGATGCGGCGATCGCCGCGCCTTCGGTAACGCGCACCATCTCGAGCACGAGCACGCGGTCGAGGGTCT
>JADCGM010000307.1 GCA_020249025.1 Alphaproteobacteria bacterium | reverse complement strand
GGGCGGGTTCCTGCCGCCCGTCGATCTGCCGCGCCGGATGTGGGCGGCAAGCGAGGTCGAGTTCCTCGCCCCCATCCCCGTCGGCGCGGCGGTGGAGCGGACGTCGACCGTCGCCGACATCGCCGAGAAGACCGGCGGCAGCGGGCGGCTGGTGTTCGTCACTGTCGCGCATGAAACGCGGGCAGCCGGCGCGGTCGCGGTCCGCGAGCGCCAGAGCATCGTCTATCGCGCGCCCTCGACCGCTCCGGCCCCGCTGCCGCCGGTGGCCGAGGTCGATCTCGCCGGCTGGGCATGGACGCGAACGCTCGTCCCGTCGGAGGCGCTGCTGTTCCGCTACTCGGCGCTGACTTTCAACAGCCACCGCATCCATTACGATCTGCCCTACGCCACCGGCGAAGAGGGCTATCCCGGCCTCGTCGTCCACGGCCCGCTGCAGGCGACGCTGCTGCTCGATCTGGCGGCGCGCCACCTCGGTCCGAAGGCGCTGCGCAGCTTCAGCTACCGCGCCCAATCCCCCGCCTACGCCGGCCAGCCCCTCCACCTCGTCGCCCGGCTCGAGGGCGACACCCTGACGATGGCGACCCTCGGCGGCGACGGCCGTACCTGTGTGACGGCGAGCGGAGTGATGGCCTAGCCCTCCCCGCACTGGAGAGACGGGACGTCACCCATCTGCAAAGCCGAACGGCGCGTTGGTGCGCAGATAATCGTCCGCCACGATCTGGCGGCCGATCGGCGGAGCGGAGCGGGCGGCGCAGGCGGCGCGATGGCAGAGGCGGCAGGCGACGCCGATGGGCGTGGCATCGGCCCCGGTCTGCCCCGCCGCGTAGACCAGCCGGTGGGCCTGTTCGGCGGCGCAGACGAGCGCGATGGCGCGCTCGGTCTTCGGGGCGCCATGCCCGCCGCCGCCCGCGGTCACCGTTCGGGCGATCGAGAAGAAGCGCTGTCCGTCGGGTAGCTCCAGCCACTGCGTCACCACTTCGCGCGGCGTGCGGAAGACGAGATGCACCGACCACAGCGGACAGCCGCCGCCATGCCGCGCGAAGGGGAAACCCGCACCGTCGAAGCGCTTGGAAACGTTGCCCGCCGGATCGACGCGCAGGAAGAAGAAGGGCACCCGCTCCTGCCCCGGCTTCTGCAGCGTCGTTAGCCGGTGCGCGACCTGTTCGAAGCTCGTGCCGAACTGGCGGGCCAGCGCCTCGACATCGTAGCGCCGCGCCTCGACCGCGCGGGCGAACGCGCCATAGGGCATGAGGATCGCGGCCGCCGCATAGTTGGCGAGCGCGCGCCGGGTCAGCCGCTCGGCGCTGTCGCTGGTAAAGGCCATGCCGCGCGTCTCGGCGGCGATGGCGTCGGTCAGTTCGAGATAGGCGAGCTGCAGCGCCAGCTGGAAATGCGTGCCGGCGGTGTCGAGTGCGTCGGTCAGCAGCAGCTCCTCCCGGTGCTTGTCGAAGCGGCGCGTGAAGCCCGCCATGACATCGGGCGGCAGCCGGCGGACGCGCAGGCCGTGGCAGCTGCGCAGATGGTCGGCGATCCGCGCCGCCGGGCCGATGCCCTCGGCGAGCTTTTCCGCCACCTCGTCGAGCGCCGGGAAGCAGTTGCGCCGCGCCGCCAGAAACCGCCGCGCCTCGTTGACCGGATCGCGGTCGTCGGCCGGGCCGCCGCCATCGGCCGCGTCCGCGGTGCGGTCGGCCAGCGCCAGCTGCTCCTCGCGGTAGGCGGTATAGAGCCGCAGCATCGCATCGACGACGCCGGTGTAATTGGCGGCGACGTCCGCGACCTCGAGCGGCGGCAGCTCGATGTCGGCGAACATCGGATCGCGCAGCACCGCGCGCAGCCGCGCCGCATAGTCGTCGCCGTCGTCGCGCGCGATCGCCGACACGTCGAGCCGGTAGGTGCGGGCCAGGCGAAGCAGCAGGTCGGCGGTGAGCGGCCGCTGGTTGCTTTCAAGGAGCGCGACATAGGAGGCCGAGATGCCGAGATCGTTGGCGACATCGCTCTGCTTGAGGCCGAGATCGCGCCGCAGCCGCCGCAGCCGCGGACCCACATAGACCGATCGTTCGCGCGCCATCGCGGCCCCACCCTTGTGCTAACTTTACATCCTTACACCAGTTTTCTGTAAACTTCGACAAGTGAACTTCGCCGCGCCTCGACGGCGCGGGCGCGAGGGGGTTGAAGGGCGCCACATTCCGATCAAGGAGTCCCCAGGTGTCCTATCAGAACGAAATCACTGCCGCCGGTCAGATCATCGCCGGCAACGCCAACTGGAACGGCATCGATGCCGAGTCGGTCGCGCGGATGCGCCTCCAGAACCGCTTCAAGACCGGCCTCGACATCGCCCGCTACACCGCCGGCATCATGCGTCGCGACATGGCGGCCTATGATGCCAACCCGGCCGACTACACCCAGTCGCTCGGCTGCTGGCACGGCTTCATTGGCCAGCAGAAGCTGATCGCCATCAAGAAGCACTTCGGCACCACGAAGCGCCGCTACCTCTACCTCTCGGGCTGGATGATCGCCGCGCTGCGTTCGGAGTTCGGTCCGCTGCCCGACCAGTCGATGCACGAGAAGACCAGCGTCCCGGCGCTGATCGAGGAGCTCTACACCTTCCTGCGTCAGGCCGACTCGCGCGAGCTCAACCTGCTGTTCCGCGAGCTCGATGCCGCCCGCAAGGCCGGCAACCAGGTCGAGATCCAGCGCCTGACCAACGCCATCGACAATTACGAAACGCATGTCGTGCCGATCATCGCCGACATCGACGCGGGCTTCGGCAACGCCGAGGCGACCTATCTCCTCGCCAAGAAGATGATCGAGGCGGGTGCCTGCGCGCTCCAGATCGAAAACCAGGTTTCCGACGAGAAGCAGTGCGGGCACCAGGACGGCAAGGTCACCGTCCCGCACGAGGACTTCATCGCGAAGATCCGCGCCATCCGCTACGCCTTCCTCGAGCTGGGCGTCGATGACGGCATCATCGTCGCCCGCACCGACTCGCTCGGCGCCGGCCTCACCAAGCAGATCGCCTTCAGCAAGACCCCGGGCGACCTCGGCGACCAGTACAACGCGTTCCTCGACTGCGAGGAGATCGCCGACATCGCGCAGGCGAACGGCGACGTCATCATCAACCGCGGCGGCAAGCTCATGCGTCCGAAGCGGCTGCCGTCGAACCTCTACCAGTTCCGCGCCGGCACCGGCGAGGACCGCTGCGTGCTCGACTGCATCACCTCGCTCCAGAACGGCGCCGACCTGCTGTGGATCGAGACCGAGAAGCCGCACATCGGCCAGATCGCGGGCATGGTCGACCGCATCCGCGAGGTCATCCCGAACGCCAAGCTCGTCTACAACAACTCGCCGTCGTTCAACTGGACGCTGAACTTCCGCCAGCAGGTCTTCGACGCCTGGGAGAAGGAAGGCCGCGACCTGTCCGCCTACGATCGCGCCAAGCTGATGAGCGCCGACTACGACACGTCGGAGCTGGCGGCCGAGGCCGACGAGCGCATCCGCACCTTCCAGCGCGACGCCGCGGCCCGCGCCGGCATCTTCCACCACCTCATCACGCTGCCGACCTATCACACCGCCGCGCTGTCGACCGACAACCTCGCCAAGGAGTATTTCGGCGACGCGGGCATGCTCGGCTACGTCAAGAACGTGCAGCGTCAGGAGATCCGTCAGGGCATCGCCTGCGTGAAGCACCAGAACATGTCGGGCTCCGACATCGGTGACGACCACAAGGAGTATTTCGCCGGCGAGGCTGCGCTGAAGGCCGGCGGCGTCCACAACACGATGAACCAGTTCGCCGCGTAACGCAGACATCCTGGGGAGGATGGGCGGCCCGGGGCATTGCTCCGGGCCGCTTCATTGGGGCACAGCGCGAACAGACGAATACGGAGCACGCACGCACATGGTGAAGATGGTCGAACGGTCGGGTCTGCAGGTCGCCGACGAACTGGCGACATTCCTCGAGACGCGGGCGCTGCCCGGCACGGGGATCGATCCAGCAGCCTTCTGGACGGGCGTCGCCGCCATCTTCGGGACCTTC
>JADCGM010000306.1 GCA_020249025.1 Alphaproteobacteria bacterium | reverse complement strand
GGACAGGTTCCGGTCGCGCCCGCGCGACAGTCGTCCGCCAGCCGCCGCAGCGAGTGGCGGGCGGCGGTCAGTTCGGCAATCCTGGCGTCGAGTGCCGCAATCCGCGTTTCTGCGAGTTCGCGGGCGCGGTGGCGATCCGAACCCGCATCGAGGTCGAGCAGCTCGCCGATCTGCTCCAGCGTGAAGCCGGCGGTCTGCGCCTGCCGGATGAAGCGAAGCCGCCGCACGTCCTCCGCCCCGTAGCGGCGGACCCCGCCGGCCTGTGGCGGAACCGCCAGCAGCCCGCGCCGCTGGTAGAAGCGGATCGTCTCGACACCGACTCCGCCGGCGGCCGCCAGCTTGCCGATCGTCAGCGCGGCCGGGGGTTGACTCCGTACCATGGTACAGACCCTATATGCGGACCGACACGATCTCAAGGAGTTCCCCGATGTCGGTTTCCCCCCGCCCCGGCGCGACGGCCACCATCCACCGCATGGTCATGCCGACCCATATCTGCCCCTATGGCCTGAAGGCGCTGCATCTGCTGCGCCGCGCCGGTTACCGGGTTGAGGACCACCACCTCACCACCCGCGCCGAGACCGATGCCTTCAAGGCCGAACACGGCGTCGCGACCACGCCGCAGATCTTCATCGACGGCCAGCGCATCGGCGGTCACGACGACCTGCGGCGCTTTCTCGGCAAGCCCGTTGCCGACCCCAAGGCGACGAGCTACCGCCCGGTGATCGCGCTGTTCACGCTGACCGCCCTCATGGCGATGGCCGCGAGCCTTGCCGTCACCGGCTCGGCCTTCACCCTGCGCGCCGCCGAGTGGTTCATCGGCTTCTCGATGGTGGTTCTGGCGCTGCTCAAGCTCCAGAACGTCGAGACCTTCGCAACGATGTTCCTCAACTACGACCTGCTGGCGCAACGCTGGGTGCCCTATGGCTACCTCTACCCCTTCGCCGAAGCGACGGCGGGCGTGCTGATGATCGCGGGCGTGCTGACCTGGCTGTCCGCGCCGATCGCGCTGTTCATCGGCGGCATCGGCGCGGTGTCGGTGGTCAAGGCGGTCTACATCGATCGCCGCGAACTGAAATGCGCCTGCGTCGGCGGCGCGAGCAACGTGCCGCTCGGCTTCGTCTCGCTCACCGAGAATGTGATGATGGTGGCGATGGCTGTCTGGATGCTTTCGCCGCTGCACGCAGGAATGTGACGCGTTCCCGGCTAGCCCGCCGCGAACAGTTCGGCGCGATCGAAATGCGCCCGGGCCAAGGCGGCGGCCTCCGCCGTCGACGCATCGAGGAAGCCGTGGCCCCAGTCCGGCTTGTCCACGATCCGGCCGTTGACCGTCAGCGCGGCGGCGCGCGGCGTGAAGCCGTTCAGATCGTCGTTCGGATTGATGATCAGCACCGGCTGACGCACCTCGGGCAGGCCCATGTCGGGGCGGTGGTTGAAGGCCGCGCGGTGTCCCCACCACGCCTTGCCCCGTCCGAGCAGCCCGTCGGGAAACATGTCGGCGACCGCCTCCAGTTCGAGCCCGCGCCCGAGATTGTGGTGCACAAACCCCTGCCAGCGCTTCATCAGATGCGCGCCGTCGAGCGAGGGCGGTTGCGGCTTGTAAAGCTCGCGCAGCTCCGCCCGCTCCGCATCGGTCAGGATCGGCGCAGACACCAGCAGCAGTCGGCGCACCTGCGCGGGGCGCAGCCGCGCCAGATCGCAGGCGATCATCGATCCGGTATGATAGCCCATGAGATCGACCGGCCCGGCGATCCCGAGGGCATCGATCACCGCCGCCATCGCCGCTGCATAATCGGCGATCTCCGGCATCTCGGCGGGCGCATCGGACATCCCGAACCCGGGGGTGTCGACCGCAACCGCCAGCCGGTCCCGCCCCATCTCGGCAATGAAGCGCTCGTAGATGCGCCCGCTCATAGGGCTCATGTGAAAGCAGAGCAGCGCCGGCCGCGCGGTCGGTGCGCCCGCGATGCGCAGATGGATCTGCCCGGACGGACCGTCGACGTAGAGGCGTCGCACCGCCGCCATCAGCCGGCGGCCTTCGGCGTGAACGGGCAGTAATCCTCCTTCTCGACGAGGTCGTAGGCGAAGATGAACTTCGCGACGCCGGTCAGCACCGCCATGATCAGCCCCAGCTCGACCAGCTCGGCATCGCTGAAGCTCAGCTTCAGGCGGGCGTAGAGTTCGCGCGAGACATGGCCCATCGGATTGGTCAGCACCATCACGTCGGCGAGCGCCAGCGCCGCCTTCTGCCGCTCGTCGAAGAGTCCGGCGTCGGGATCGCCGATGGCGTCGACCTCGGCCTCGCTCAGCCCCGCCGCCAGCGCCGCGATCCGGTCGCTGCGGTTGCAGAAGGCGCAGCCATGGACATTTGCGAGCCGCAGCCGCACCAGCTCGACGAGCTTCGGATCGAGACGCCCCGACTGGAAGAGGCCCTTGTAGAAGCCATTGAGATACCAGTCGGTCGCCTCGGGCGCATTGCCCATCACCTCGAAGAAGGTGGTGTCCCCATGTAGCGCCTTGGCGTGATCCCACAGCGGCTGGAGCTTCGGATCGAGCCGCTCGCGGGGCACGCGGTTGAACGGGGTATCGGGCTGCATGGCGACGTCCTTCGGGATCAGAACTGCGGGCAATAGCGCGTGGTGGTCACCGGACGCGCCCGCCTGTCCGGTTTGTTCGGATGCCGAGTGCCAGGCCGGAGGCCCCGCGCCTGCATCAGCCCTCGAGTCCGTCCAGATCGGCCTCGCTGTCGGCGGCGAGGATCGCTTTTGCGAGCGTGAAGCCGTGTCCGGCGCGCAGGAAGGCGGCGAGCTGCTTTTCGCGCACCTCGGGCGGCGTCTCGCCGGGGCCGAAGGGACCGTAGCGCTTGCGGCGCGCGAAAGCGACCGCGGCGGCGGCGGCATC
>JADCGM010000305.1 GCA_020249025.1 Alphaproteobacteria bacterium | reverse complement strand
CATAGTCGTTGACGAGGTAGAGCACCTGGCTGGTGAAGGTGCGTTTCAGCTCGCGCGAGGTCTGGCTGACCGTGCCGAGCTTGTAGCTGTAGAAGGGAAAGTGGGTGCCGACGCGGCTGAACAGGCAGGCGGTGCCGCCGACGCGCCCGGTCTCCGCCTCTTCGAGGAACAGCATGTAGAGCTCGTCGCCGGGGGCCTGCAGCGGCTTCGCATAGCTCTCCGACGACCAGCCGAGGCGGCGCTCGAGCGCGTCGCGGTTCTGCGGCAGGTTGGTGAAGCCGCCGCCGGTCATCATCGCCAGTTCGTAGAGCGCATCGATGTCGGTGGCGCGCGCCGGTCGGACGATCCAGGTCATGCCGGGACCCCGTTCTGCGCGAGGCGCATGAGCACCAGCGCCGAGAGCTGCGCGCGCTCGACGAGGCTGTCGACGATCATGAACTCGTCCGACGAATGGATGCTGCCGCCGCGCACGCCGAGCGTGTCGACGACGGGCAGGCCGGTGGCGGCGAGGTTGTTGCCGTCGCACACCCCCCCGCTGTCCTTCCAGCCGATGCTGTGCCCGAGATCGGCGCCGCAGGCGCGCACCAGCTCGAACAGGCGGCGCTGGTTGGCGTCCATCGGCTTGGGCGGGCGGGCGAAATGGCCGTGGACGTCGATCGCGACCTCGTGCGCCGCCGCCACCTCGGCGGCGATGCGGGCGAGTGCGGCTTCGGCCGCCGCCTGATCGGCGGGCGTCGACGGGCGGATGTTGATGCGCAGCACCGCGATGTCGGGGACGATGTTGTTGGGCCCGCCGCCGTCGATCTTCGCCGGATTGACGCTGAGCGCGGCCGAATGCAGCGCCTTCAGCCGCAGCGCCAGATCGGCGGCGGCGACGATGGCGTTGCGGCCCTCATCGGGCGCCCGGCCCGCGTGCGACGCGCGCCCGCGCACCGTGATCGCGAAATTCCCCGAGCCCTTGCGCGCACCGGCGAGCGTGCCGTCGGGCAGCGCCGACGGTTCGTAGGTCAGCCCGACGTCGGCGCGGCGCGCGGCCTCGACAAGCAGCGGCGCGGAGCCCGGCGAGGACACCTCCTCGTCGCTGTTCAGCACGACCTCCCACGAGATGCGGTCGGCGAGCGGCGAGGATTCGATCGCCGCCAGCGCGGCGCGCATGACCGCGATCCCGCCCTTCATGTCGGCGACGCCGGGGCCGTTCATGGTGGCGTCGTCGAGCCAGCGGGTCGTCTGGAACGGGTGGTCGGCTGCGAAAACGGTGTCCATGTGGCCGGTCAGCAGCACGCGGACGCGCGCGCCGGGGCGGGTCTGGCGGACGGTCAGGTTGTCGCCATGCGCCAGCGCGACGCGGCTCCCGGCGGCATCGACCGCCTCGGCGGCGGCGGGGGCGTGGCGCGCGACCTCGCCCAGCGGCGCGAAATCGGCGGCGAGCGTGTCGGCCATCGTGGCGAGACCGGCGAGATTGCGGCTGCCGCTGTTGATCGCGGACCAGGCCTCGACCCGCGCGATCAGCGAGTCGCGCTCGCCGGCCAGTGACGAGATCACGGCCGCTTCGACGGACGAGAGGCGGGACATGTGCGCTTCTCTAGCGCAACAAAATTACAACGTCACCACCCGGCCGCGCCCGCGACCGGGTTGCACCCGGTCAGGCTGCGGTGCGCTTGCGGCGGCGCAGGGCGATGAGACCGCCGACGCCGAGGCCGAGCAGACCGAGCATCCCCGGCTCCGGCACCTGCGAGATCGGGGTGCGGTCGATGACGAGCTGGTCCTGAACGCCGTTGCGGATCAGCGCGCGGATGTTGGCGAGCTGCGGGCCGGTCAGGGTCAGCGCGTTGAGGTAGGACTGCGCGAGCGCGACCGCGCCCGATTCATCGTAGGAGAAGAAGCGCGCATTGCCGAGCGAGACGTTGAACACGCCGCTCGTCTCGCTGACGATCTCCCAGATCGCGAACTGGATGGCCTCGGCGACGACGCGGCTGATCACACCCTGCATCACCGACGAGTTGCGGGCGATGAGCTGGTTGACCAGTGCGGCGCGGTTGACGCCCATGCCGCCCTGCGAGTCGTTGCCCTGCGCGAGCGGCGCGACGGTGTAGACGGTCGTCGACTGCACCCACTGCGTCGGCTCGATGCAGAAGGTCAGCAGGATCGGATCGAGCAGGCCGAGATAGTCGCCGCCGGTGCGCGTGAAGGCGAGGCGGCCGGCGCCGACGTTCGTCCAGCTCGACCCGCCGTTGAGGGTCATCTTGGCCGACCCGTAGGTCGAGGCGCCGGCATTGAACGAGGTGTAGATCTGACCCGCGCTGGCCGGCGCAGCTGCCGCCAGCAGCGCCGCCCCCGCCAGATATGCAAAACGCTTGCGCATCGATCTCTCCCGTGTCCGGAAGCTCGTTACGCAAGCGTTATGCCAACCGTGTGATTCGAACGACTTGGCGCAATTCGTTCCAGTTGCGCTGTTAGCTTTTGTAAGATTCGCCGACTCTTTCTGGCGGCTCAGCTCCGGCGACGGCGCGCAAGGCTGACGCCCACGAGACCGAGGCCGAGCAGACCAAGCATGCCGGGCTCCGGAACGGGGTTCCCGCCACCGCCACCGCCACCACCGCCGCTGCCGGTGCCGCGCGCATAGACGGTGAAGTGCGACAGCCCCGGCACCGCGCCATAGCCCCAGGTTCCATTGGTGGTCCCGGTGTTGCCGAACAGGAACCCAGCGAACTCGGTGCCGGCCTTCAGCACGACCATGTAGTCGGCGTAGTTGGCGAACGCGCCGGTCGACACGCTCCAGGTGCCGGACAGAGTGCCGATCCCGGTCACGGTCAGACCGATGTTGCCGTCGGCGGGACCGTCACCCTCGTCCTTGCCGAGGTAGACCCAGTCGGTGAAGCCGAAGAAGGCCTGCACGTTGACCGAAAGCGGGTTGAGGAAGTCGTTCTTGCCGGCACCGTTGATGCAGGCGTCGGCGTTCTGGAGGCCGGTGCCGTAGAGCGCCTGGACATAATCGACCTGACAGGCGACCGGGCCGCCGGTGCTGCCGCCCGTTCCGCCCAGCCCGCCCGGGCCAGCCTGCGCCGCGCCCGCCATCGCCATGGCCGCAACCGCGACCAGCATCTTCCGAAACATCTGAAACCCCCGAAGCAAGATATTGCCTTGCTGTCAGCAGGTTGCGTACCAAGTGCCGGAAATGCTGGAAATCCGGGGAAAGCCGGTTGCACCCCCGCTCCGAACCGTTGCGGAACTGTAAAGAATTCCGACTCCGGATGTCGGCGGGAATGACAGTCCGGTGGGGATCAGCCGAGCCGTCGGCCGGGGGAGATCTCGTTGGGATCGGTGATGATGTGAATGAGCGCCGGGCCCCCGCCGGCGCGCGCGGCGGCAAAGGCGGCCGGGAAGTCCTCGGTCCGCGTCACAGTTGCGCCGAACGCGCCGAAGCTGCGTGCGAAGGCGGCGAAGTCCGGATTGTTGAGCGCGGTGCCTGACGGCCGGCCAGGGAAATCCCGCGCCTGGTGCATGCGGATGGTGCCGTATTGGCCATTGTCGACGACGAGGAAGATCGCGCCGGCGCGATAGCGCACGGCCGTCGCCAGCTCCTGCCCCGACATCAGGAAGTCGCCGTCGCCCGCAACGTTGATCACCTCGCGCTCGGGGTGGAGCAGCTTGGCGGCGATCGCGGCGGGCACGCCATAGCCCATCGCCCCGCTCGTCGGCGCGAGCTGGGTGGCGATGCGGCGATGCTGGTGGAAGCGGTGGAGCCAGGCGGCAAAATTGCCCGCGCCGTTGGTGAAGATCGCATCCGGCTCTACGGCCGAATCGATGTGGGCGATCACCTCGGCCATGTTGACCCCGGCCGCGACCGCTGTCGGCGCGACCCACGCCTCGTAATCGGCGCGCGCGGCCTCCGCCCAGCCGGTCTCCGCCCAGCGCGCCGGGTCGATCATGTGGCCGAGCTCGTCGAGCGCGGCCGCCGCCAGCCGGATCGACGACTGGATGGCGAGCGTCGCGGGCGCGACCTTGCCGATGGCGTCGGCGTCCGGGTGGATGTGGACGAGGCGCTGGCCGGGCAGCGGCAGGCCGTACCCCTGGCTCGTCACCTCGCCGATGCGGGTGCCGAGCGCGATGACGAGATCGGCCGATTTCACCCGCTCGAGCAGCTTCGGATTGGCGCCGAGGCCGAGCTCGCCCGCATATTTGGGATGAGCGTTGTCGAAGCGGTCCTTGCGCCGCCAGGCGGTGACGACCGGGATCTGCGCATCCTCGGCGAAATGCTGGACATGGGCGACATCGGCCGCGGTCCAGCCCGGGCCGCCGATCCACAGCAGGGGGCGCTCGGCCTCGGCGAGCAGGTTGGCGAGTTCGGCGACCGCGCCGGGCGCGGGCGACGCCTCGGGCACCGACACCGGGCGGTCGTGCGCTGCGGGCGCGTCCTCGGACAGCAGATCCTCCGGAAGCACGACGACGACGGGGCCCGGGCGGCCAGAGACGGCGCTGACATAGGCCGACAGCGTCAGCTCGGCAGCGCGCTCGGGCCGGTCGATGACGACGACGCGCTTGGCGACACCCGCGAACATCTGCCGGTAGTCGATCTCCTGGAACGCCTCGCGCTGGAGCATGTCCATGCCGACCTGCCCAACAAAGAGCAGCATCGGGGTCGAATCCTGAAAGGCGGTGTGGACGCCGATCGCGGCATGTGTAGCGCCGGGGCCGCGCGTCACCATGGCGACGCCGGGCTTGCCCGTGAGCTTGCCCGCGGCCTCGGCCATGTTGGCGGCGGCGGCCTCGTGGCGGCACGTCACGAGCGTCAGCCGGTCTCCGACGTCGACGAGCGCGTCGAGCACGGCGAGATAGGATTCGCCCGGAACGGCGAAGACATGGCTGACGCCCTGATGGACCAGGGTGTCGACGAGAGTGCGAGCGACGGTCGGCATGGCGCGACAGGTGGCAGGCCGGACGGCGGGGGTCAATCGGCCGCGCACCCCGTTGCCGTCCGCGACCCGTCCGCGCAGGATGGCGCCATGCGCCAGACCCTCGCTGTTCTCGCTCTCCTTGCCGCAACGCCGGCCGTTGCGGGCGATGCCGCCCGGCTCGCGGACCGCATCGCTGGTCTCTACGACAACGCTGCACAGGCCGAGGCCGCACCCGCCGAGGTCAAGGCGCCGCCGAGCGTCGGCGGCATCTGGCTCGACCGGCAGGTGGCGCGCTTCGTCCGGGTCGATGCGCCGCTGGTCAGCCGCGACGTCCTCTATCTCGAATGGCGCAGCGGCGGCCCCGACGGGCCGATCAGCCGCCAGCGTATCTGGGCGCTGCGCGACACGCCCGATGGCGTGCGAATGGATTATTTCACCATCGCCGCGCCCGAACGCTTCGCCGGCAAGGCCGATGTCGCGGGCGCGTTCGCGGCGCTGACACCCGCCGAGCTCACCGGCTATGGCGAGGCCTGCGCCGTGCGCTTTACCCGTGTCGGGCGGGATTGGGTCGGGCGCGTGACTCCGGCCGATTGCACGATCACCGCGCGCTCCGGGCGGCGGATGACGCTCGACGTGACGATCCGCGCCGGGCGCGATGCATTGTCCTATGTCGAGAAGGGCGTGCTGGAGACGGGCGCGGTCGCCTTCGCGGTGCCGTCGTGGCGGCCCTATGATTTCAGACGGATGCCGGCACGCTAGCGCTGGCGCCGGGGCGCGGGCGTCGCTACCTGACCCGCCATGCGCCGTCTTGCCCTCTTCGCGTTGCTTGCCGCACCTGCCGCCGCGCAGGACGCAGAGACCATCATCGTCACCGGCCGCGCGCTGCCCGCGCCAGCGGGGGCGGCCGCCTACGGGTCGGTGACGCTCGACCGGGCGCGGCTGACCGGGGACTCGTCCGGGCGGCTGGAGGGCGCTCTGCGCGACGTCGCGGGCTTCCAGCAGTTCCGCCGCACCGACAGCCGCGCCGCCAACCCGACGAGCCAGGGCGCGACCCTGCGCGGCCTCGGCGGCAACGCCGCGAGCCGGGCGCTGGTGCTGCTCGACGGCGTGCCGGTCGCCGATCCGTTCGCGGGCTACATCCCGTGGAGCGCGCTGACCCCCGACCGGCTGGCGGCGGCGCGCGTCACCCGCGGCGGCGGCGCGGGGCCCTTCGGCGCCGGCGCGGTCGGCGGCACCATCGAACTGTTCAGCGCCGGACCCGGTGACGCGCCGCACGCGGCGGCCTCGCTGACCGGCGGCAGCCGCGACGCCATCGAGGCGGCGGCGGGCGTCGCGGGCGACCTCGGCGGCGGCTACGGCAGCCTGTCGGGGCGGTTCGAGCGCGGCGACGGCTATCTCCTGATCCCGGAGGCTCAGCGCGGCGCCGCCGATGTGCCGTCGCGCTACCGGCAATGGTCGGTCGCGGCGCGCGGGATCGCCCCCGTCGGCGGCGACGGCGAGCTTCAGGCCCGCGCGCTGCTGTTCGACGACAACCGGCTGCGCGGGCTCGCCGGCACCGCCTCGTCACAGGGCGGCGCGGACGCCAGCGTGCGGCTGGTGATGCGTGGGGCGCTGCCGCTGGAGGCGGTCGCCTATGTCCAGACCCGCCGCTTCCGTTCCGGCTTCGTCTCGGTCGATGCCGCGCGCAGCGTCGCGACGCCGACGCTCGACCAGTACAACACGCCCGCGACCGGGATCGGCGGCAAGATCGAGCTGCGGCCCCGGCTGGGCGCGGCGCACGAGCTTCAGATCGGCGTCGACGTCCGCCGCGCCGAGGGCGAAACGCGCGAGCGCTTCCGCTTCACCGGCGGCCAGTTCACCCGCCTCCGGCGCGCGGGCGGCGACTCGCTCGTCGCCGGGCTCTACATCGAGGACAGCTGGGCGGCGACCGAGACGCTGACCGCGACCGGCGGCGTCCGCATCGACCGCTGGCGCTTGAGCGACGGGCGGCTGATCGAGACCGATCCGGTCGCGGGCGTCGCGACGCTCAGCGAGACGCCCGCCGACCGCAGCGGCTGGGAGCCGACGGCGCGCGCCGGACTGCGCTTTGCGCCGACGCCGGCGATCGCGCTGCGCACCGCCGGCTATCTCGGCTGGCGTCTGCCGACGCTCAACGAGCTCTATCGGCCGTTCCGGGTCGGGGCTGACGCAACCGCCGCCAACGCCGCGCTCGCGCCCGAGCGGCTGCGCGGTATCGAGGCGGGGGTGGATGTCGAGCCGCTGGCCGCGCTGCGGTTCGGGGCGACGCTCTACTTGAACGAGCTGCGCGATGCGGTCGGCAACGTCACGCTGGCGCGCGGGCCGGGCACTTTCCCGGGCGTCGGCTTCGTCGCGGCGGGCGGGGCCTATCGCCAGCGGCTGAACCTCGATGCGGTGCGGGCGCAGGGTGTCGAGATCTGGGGCGGGCTGGCGTTCGGCGACTGGCGGCTCGATGCCTCCTATGCGCTGACCGATGCGCGGGTGCGCGCCTCGGGGCCCGCAGCGGCGCTCGACGGCAAGCGGCCGGCGCAGACGCCGCGGCACCAGGGCTCGGCGACGCTCGGCTGGCGGTCGGCTGGCGGCGCGCAGGCCGCAGCGACGCTGCGCTACATGGGCGCGCAGGCCGAGGACGATCTCGGGCTGCGGCGGCTGGACGACGTACTGACTGTCGACGCGACCGCGTCGCTGCCGCTCACCCCGGGCCTGACATTAACCGCGCGCGCCGAGAATCTGTTCGACGCGCTCGTCCCTGCCGGGATCAGCGAGGCCGGCATCGTCGACCGCGGCACACCGCGCACGCTCTGGATCGGGCTGACCGCCGCGCTGCGCTGAAAAGGCCGGACGTCGTCGCTCAAACCGGCAGCGCGGTGGTGCATTTGATCTCACTCAGCACGACGCTCGAGGTCACCTCACGCACCGCGGGCAGTTGAGACAAGCGCTCGTAGAACAGCCGTTCATAGGCAGACACGCTCGCCACCCGGATCTTCAGCAGCGCATCGGTGCCGCCGAGCAGGATGTAGCATTCCATCACCTCGTCGATCGCCGCGACCTTCTCGCGAAAGGCGGTGGTGGCGGCGAGGTCGTGGGTCGCGAGCTTGACCTGCGCGTAGATGACGACGCCGAGATCGAGCTTCGCCGGATCGGCGAGCCACAGCTGGCGCGTCAGATAACCCTCGTCGCGCAGCCGCTTCACGCGCCGCCAGCAGGGCGGCGGCGTCATCCCCAGCCGCTCCGCCAGCGCCGCCACCGACAGCGAGGCGTCGGCCTGGAGCAAGCCGAGGATCAGGCGGTCGATGCGGTCGAGCGGCAGGGTCATGATCTTACCTCTAAGTCACGATATTCGGTGAGATCATAACTCCGTTTGCTGAAAAGTCCGGCAATATCGGAATGACGCCCCGCCGTGATTCAGTTTGAATCGCAACCATGGCGATACTCGACGACAGCACGCTCGATCATGAGCGCATCGTGATCCGGCAGGACCCGCGAGCAGGGCTGCGCGCGATCGTCGCGGTCCACAACCGCAACCTCGGCCCGGCCATCGGCGGCTGCCGCATGCTTCCCTACCCCAGCCTCGAGGCGGCGCTGACCGATGTCGTGCGGCTGTCGCGCGGCATGACCTACAAATGCGCCATCGCCGGCATTCCCTATGGCGGCGGCAAGTCGGTCGTTCTCGCCGATCCGGCGCGCGACAAGACCCCGGCGCTGCTGCATGCGATGGGCGACTTCGTCGACGAGCTCGGCGGCGCTTACATCACCTCGTTCGACGCCGGTATCACGCTCGACGACGTGCGGACGATGGGGACGCGCACCGCGCATGTCGCTGGCTTCGCGCCCGGCTTCGGCGATCCCGCCGCCTCGACCGCGCTCGGGCT
>JADCGM010000304.1 GCA_020249025.1 Alphaproteobacteria bacterium | reverse complement strand
GCGGGCGAGTTTCGCGAGGACCTTTACTTCAGGCTTTCGGTGCTGACGCTGACGACGCCGGCGCTGGCGGACCGGATCGGCGATCTCAACGCGCTGCTCCGCGCGCTGGCCGCGGCGACGCGGACGCCCCTCCCCGATCTCAGTCCGGAGGCGTGGGACTGGCTGTGCGCCTATGCCTGGCCCGGCAACGTCCGGCAGCTCCGGGCCTTCGTCGTGCGCGCCGGCGTGTTCGCGACCGGTCGCCGCATCGATGCCGCCCTTGCAGCCGAGCTTGTCGGCGACGCGCCGTCGACGCCGGCCTCGCCGATACAGCCCGGCGCCGAGCCCCCGCCCGTGGGTGGCGTCGTCGACGCCCAGCGGATCGTCGAGAATGTGGAATGGCGTCTGATCGAGGCGGCGCTGCAATCGACCGATCATGTCGTCGCGGCCGCGGCCCGGGCACTCGGCATGAAGCGGTCGACGCTGATCGACAAGATCGCACGCCATCGCGCGGTCGCGCGGTTGATCAGGGCCGTCTATCGGGGGCGATCGACGCCCAGGCTGCCGCCACATCGGCGATCCGCGCGTGGACGGTTCGAAGCGCCGACACATCGAGGGTCCGCATGGCGGCGATCGTGGCGGAGACCGAGCGCGCATAGAGCGAGCCGAGGATAGCCGCCACCTCCCCGCCGCGGTCGGCATCGAGCGAGTCGGTAAGGGCGGCGAGGACCGACAGCGCCCGTGCGGCCGCGCGGCTGGTCGCTTCGCGGTCGCCCCGAGCGGCAGCCCCCGCCGCTCGCGCCAGCGCATCGAGAAGCTCTGCGTAGAGAAGCGAGATCAGGCCGTGGCGATCGGCTGACGCGATCCGTCCGCGCAGCTCGACGGCGCGATAATCGTCAATGCCGGCCATAATGCTCTGGCCCTGATCGGGTCCTTGCCGTTGCCCTCCCTCGGGCGGAGGCGGCGAGCGGGCGGGCGCGACGGGACATCATCGGCTCCGCAGTCCGGCCGTCCAGGCGTCCACCTGTTGCTGGACCGAGGTCTGCTGGGCGCGATAGGCGCCGACGGCCCGCTCCATCGCGGCGAACTGGCGGAGGAGCGACTCGCGGTTGGCCGCCGTACGCGCGTCGAGCGCCGCCGTTGCACGATCGATGTCAGACTGGGCGCGGCGCAGCCGGCCCTCGGCGGCCGCCACAGGCCCGCCTGCGGCCGAAAAGCTGCGGTTGAGGCCTTCGAGCGCCGCTGCCAGGCCGTTCGGTCCGGCGACGAGGCGCTGGACCGCGCCCGTGTCTGCAGCGAGAGCCGACGTCAGGCGGGCGCGATCGATCCGCAGCGCGCCGCTGCGCTCGGTGGCCACGCCAAGCGCCGAAAGGCTGACGCCATCCACCTGCCGAGTCGTCAGGGCGGCGAGTGCAGCCCCGACGCTGCGCGATGCGGCGGGGAGGGAGCGCTGGGCGAGCGAACCGCGGACCGCATCGAGACTGGCCGCCAGATCGGCGACGATGGCGGCCAGTGCATCGCGGTCGCCAGCGGCGGTCGCGTCGCGCAGCCTCGCGCCCGTCGCAAGTTCCCCGACGGCGGCCGCGAGCCCGGCGACGGCGCTGCGGCTTTGGGCCAGCGCGCCGAGTTCGGCGGTGACGCCCGCGCGGCGGGCAGCGAGCGCTGAAGCGCGCGGCGTCCGGGCGGCGGCGGCGAGATCGTCGGCGAGGCGCGCCGTATCGATCCCCGAACCAGCCCCGAGCGTACCGATGATGTTGACCATGCGGCATTCACGGCGGCCGCAGCGGATGCTTTAGCGGGGGGCGAGGCGGCGGCCCTCGCCGTCGAACAGCATGTGGTCCGGGACATCGACGACCGGCGCCGGGGTCCAGCGCGTCGAGAAGACGAAGGCGAGGACGACCGCCACGGCGCGGTAAAGATCGCCCGGGATTGCCTCGCCGTCACGGCCGCCGAAGTAGAGGGCGCGGGCGAGGTCCGGGTAGGACAGGACCGGAATGCCCGCTTCGCGAGCGAGACCCCGGATCGCGGCGGCGCGCTCGTGGCGGCCGCGCGCGACGATCAGCGGGGCGGCGTCGCGACCGCGGCGGTAGCGCAGCGCGACCGCGAAGCTGAGCGGATTGACGATGACCGCGTGGGCCTGCGCGACGCCGGCGCGGACGTCGCGCCGCGCCAGTTCTAGGCGGCGGCGGCGCTGCGCGGCGCGGGTTTCGGGGGCGCCGTCCTGCTCCTTGGCCTCGTCGCGCTGCTCCTGACGGCTCATGCGGCTGCGGCGGCGCCAGAGGCGGCGCTGGAGCGCGAGGTCGGGGAGCGCGGCGACGACGAGCGCCACCGCGATCGCGAGCCCGCCCAACAGCACGCCACGCCCCGCCATGGCGGCCAGCGCCGGCAGATCGGCCGCGCCGCCGAGGAGCGCGGGCAACATCCAGAGGGTCGCGGCGGCTGCAGCGAGGCCGATGGCGACAAGCTTCAGCACGGATTTGGCCAGCTCGCCGAGCGCTTCGACGCCCAGCATCCGGCGGATGCCGGCCATTGGGTCGACCCGCGCCCCTTCGATGACCCGGCGGCGGGGCGGCAGCGACAGGCCGCCACCGAGCCCGCCAGCGGCGAGCGCGACGGCGATGGTAGCCGCTAGAACGGCAGCGAACGGGGCCAAGGCCGGCGCGAAAGCGGCGAGGACGGCGATCGCGCCGTCGCGCACGCCCGCCCCCTCCCCCGCTAAACGGATCGCATCGGCGAGCGCGGCGGCGCTTCCCCCCGCCAGCCAACCCCCGAGCGAGACGAGGGCCGCGAAGCCGGCGGCGGTGGTGAGCGCCGCCACCAGGTCGCGCGAGCGCGGCCGGTCGCCCATGTCGACCGCCTTGCGGAGGCGTGCGTCGGTCGGGGCCTCGGTCTGGTCGTCGCGCGGACTCATCGGCTGCGCGGCAGCGCGGCGAGCTCGTCCCCAAGGCCCTGCACTTCGGCGGCGACGGCGGCTGCGAACGCCGGCAGCGCCGGCACCAGCATGGCGAGGCCGGCGAGCAGTGTCAGCGGCAGTCCGATCGCGAAGAGGTTGAGCTGTGGCGCGGCGCGCGCGAGCAACCCCGTGGCGATGTTGACGAGCAGCAGCGCAGCGGTCAGCGGCAGGCCGATCGCGGCGCCGGCCGCCATCGCCCGGGCGGCCATGCCGAGCAGCGCAGCGGCGGTGTCCGCGCCGAGGTGCCATTGGCCGGGCGGAAGTGCGGCGTAGCTGCCGACCAGCGCGGCGAAGAGGACGACATGGGCGCCGCTGGCGAGAAACAGCACGCCGCCGATCATCGCGGTGAAGCGGGTGAGGATCGTGCTCGAGGCGCCGCTTCCCGGATCGACGCTTGTAGCGAAGCTGAGACCCATGGTCGTGGCGATCAGCTCGCCGGCGGCGCTGGCGGCAGCGAGCGTGGCGGCGGCCGCCATGCCGAAGATCGCGCCGACCACGGCCTCCTGCGCGACCGCCAGCAGCGACAGGGACGCGCCGGGCGGCAGCCCGGGCGCTGCGATCGCGCCGAATGCGAGCGTCAGCGCGACGCGGACGGTGACGGGAACGGCGGGGCCGCCGAAGCCGGGCAGGAACAGCAGCGCCGCCGCGGGCCGGACCGAGGCCAGCAGCAGGTCAGGCGCGAGTTGCAGCAAGTCACCGGCCGTCGTCATGCGCCGAACGCCGCGATGCGGTCGAACACATCGGCAGCCAGCGCGCCGAGCAGCGCGCCGATAAGACCGGCGAAGACGGCGAGGCTGGCAGCCAGCGCGAGGAGCTTGGGGACGAAGCCGATCACCGCCTCGTTGATCGATGTGGCGGCCTGAAGGAAGCCGACGACAAGCGCGACGATGAGGGTCGGTACGAGCAGCGGCAACAGCGCCAGCACGAGCGT
>JADCGM010000303.1 GCA_020249025.1 Alphaproteobacteria bacterium | reverse complement strand
ACTGCCACGGTTCCACCTTGCGGTTGCGGGGGCTGCCTGCCTTGGGCGCCGCCCTAGTAATCTTGATCGCGAACTCTCGGCCGTCGGACGGATCCAGCGGCAAAGCCGCCGGCCCGCCGGCCGGCCGATGCCTCAGACGCGACGACGCTTCGGCGGGCGAACGCCGTTGTGCGGGATCGGCGTCACGTCGCGGATCGCGGTGATCTGGAAGCCGACCGCCTGCAGCGCGCGCAGCGCCGACTCACGGCCCGAACCCGGACCCCGGACCTCGACCTCGAGCGTGCGGACGCCGTGCTCGGCGGCCTTCTTGCCCGCGTCCTCGGCGGCGACCTGCGCCGCATAGGGGGTCGACTTGCGCGAACCCTTGAACCCCATCGTGCCGGCCGAGCTCCACGCGATCGCGTTGCCCTGGGCATCGGTGATGGTGATCATGGTGTTGTTGAAGCTGGCGTTCACGTGCGCGACGCCGGCGGTGATGTTCTTGCGCTCGCGCCGCTTGATGCGAGCCGGTTCCCTGGCCATCGAAATGTCCTTACCTTGATATCGGGCGAGCCGCCGGGCGGCTCAGCTCGTTACTTCTTCTTGCCGGCGATCGGCTTCGCCTTGCCCTTGCGGGTGCGGGCGTTGGTGTGGGTGCGCTGGCCGCGGACCGGAAGGCCGCGACGGTGACGCAGGCCGCGGTAGCAGGCCAGATCCATGAGGCGCTTGATGTTCATCGCGACCTCGCGACGGAGATCACCCTCGACGGTGTAGTCGCGGTCGATGATCTCGCGGATCTGGACGACCTCCTGGTCGGTCAGGTCCTGCACGCGGCGGTCGGACGGGAAGCCCATCTTCTGGACGATTTCCGCAGCCTTGGTGCGGCCGATGCCGTGAATGTAGGTAAGGGCGATCTCGACGCGCTTGTTGGTCGGGATGTTGACGCCCGCGATACGTGCCACAAAATCTCTCCTGCTCCACAGGCCGGGTGGGCGCCCGGGCCTATCTCAGCGCTTCGCACGAGCGCAGCCTCGTCGGCGGCCCGTGCAGGTTTTCCGGTGAATCGGAAAGCGGGTAGCTAGGCGCGGGAATCGGGGAAGTCAAGCACCGATGCCCGCCCGCAACGCAGGAAATTCAACGCCGTTCCGTAACGGCGTCCCCGCCCGTCGCGAACCGGGCGGGGCGGCGGTCCTCTACTTCAGCTCGATGCGGCGGAAATCCTGCTCGCCGAAGAAGGTGCGGAGTTCACGATAGCCGGCGACGAGGCCGTCGCGCTTGTCCTGGGCCAGCCGGGCGTTCATCGCGGCGGTAAACTTCTCGTAGCGCGCCTGATCGGGATCGTTGGCGCCGCCCGACGGCTGCCTGATCACGAGCATAACGTTGAAGTCGCGGTTGTTCATCGTCTCGCTGGCGTAGATTTCACAACCCAGGACGGTTCCGAGCTTCTTGTTCTCCTCGCAGGCGCCCATCCACGTCTGCTTCAGGCCTGCCATGTACTGGTCGAAGCCGCCGGGCGCGACCTTGACGAAGGCCACGTTCCAGACCTCCTTGCTCGCGGTCCAGGTCTTGAACGGCTGCGCCGACAGCGGCGACAGAGCGGCGGCCGCGAACACGGCGGCGGCGATCAGCTTGCGGTTCATGATATCTCCCAAGGTTGCAGTGCGCCGCCTCTGCGGGCGGCAGGACGCAGGGACACCACCGGGACGCACGGAAGCTATCCTCGCGGCAAACCCCGGCAACGGAACATTTTTGATCATTGCATTTCCGCAACAAGGGTCGCTACCTGAGCCCATAATGGCGTTCGACGATCCCCCTGTTCCGCTTCCTTCCGAGATCGTCCGCCTGCGCAACCACGACGCGTTTCCGCAGGCCATGCATGCGCTCGCCGCGAGCATGCTGCACTACTCCGACACCGACCGCGGGCTGGCGGCGATGTTCAAGGACGCCGGCCGCTATGTGGCCGCGCTGTGCGCGGCGGCGCTGCGCGACGAGGGCGTGACCCTGCCGCGGCTGAAGGCGCTGTGCGCGCGCTTCGGCCTGCTTAGCCCCGGGCGGGCGCATGCGTTGCTGATCTATCTGCGCTGGCTCGGCTATGTGCACTTCTGGTCGGACCGGCGCGGACGCGGCGCGGCGCGCTACACCCTGACCGAAGAGTTCGCTGCGGCGTGGCGGCGCCACCTTGGCGGCGCACTGGCGGCAGCGGCGCGGCTCGACCCGGCGGCGGCGGCGATGTTCGCGCGGCTGGACGACGACGCCGCCTTCGACCTGTTCAATCGGCTCCACCTCGATCAGCTCGTCGATGCGACGGCGATGATCCCGCATGTCGAGGCGACGATGACGGTCTTCATCAATCGCGACGGGGGCAGCCAGGTGCTTTGGGCGCTGCTGACGATGTCGGACGAGCGCGATTGCCCGCCAGCGGGGATCCTGCGTCCGGGCGTCGAGCGGCTGGCGGCGCGCTTCGGCGTGTCGGCCACCCATCTCAAGTGGATGCTGCGCGATGCGCGCAGCCACGGCCTCGTCGAGGAGGCCGGGCGCGGCGAGATCCGCCTCAGCGCCGCCGGCCGCGAGCAGCTCCGCCTGCTTTACGCGGCCCAGTTCGCGCGCCTGATCACCGCCTGCCGCGCGGTGGTCGCCGGCGCACCCTCCCCTGCCGCCGCCGGGGATGCTAAGCCCCTCTGACGGGGAGAAGTGGCATGGCGCAGCGCGCAGGGTTCTGGATCGGGCTGGCGGCGTTTGCGCTGATGCTGGTGGCGCCGTCGCCGGCGGGGCTCAGCCCCGAAGGCTGGCGGGTCGCTGCCGTCATGGCGCTGATGGCGATCTGGTGGATGACCGAGGCGCTGCCCCTCGCCGCCACGGCGATGGTGCCGTTCCTCGTCTTCCCGCTGCTCGGCATCGGTAAGGCCGACGAGGTCGCGTCCAACTATTATTCGCCGGTGATCTTCCTCGTGCTCGGCGGGTCGCTGATCGCGCTCGCGCTCGAACGTGCCGGGCTCCACAAGCGCATCGCGCTGGCGATCGTGTCGCGCGGCGGCACGAGCCCGCGCGCACTCGTCTTCGCCTATATGGCGGCGACCGCGCTCGTCAGCATGTTCGTCGCCAACACCGCGACCGCCGTCATCATGCTGCCGATGGCGCTGGCGCTGATCCACTCGCTCGTGCCCGAGGGGCAGGACGCGGGCGATCACCGGCCGTTCGCGGCGGCGCTGGTGCTCGGCGTCGCCTATGCGGCGTCGCTCGGCGGGCTCGGAACGCTGGTCGGCTCGCCCACCAATGCGATCTCGGCGGGGCTCATCGAAAAGACGACCGGCTACCGGATCGACTTTCTCAACTGGCTCGCCTTCGGCATCCCGATCGTGCTGACCTCGGTGCCGCTCGCCTGGTGGCTGCTGATGAAGACGCTCCGGGTGCCGAAGCCGGCGCTCGATACGGCGACCGTGATGGCGGCGATCGGGACGCCGGGGGCGTGGTCGACGGCCGAGAAGCGGCTGGTGCCGATCTTCATCGCGACCGTCCTGCTGTGGGTGACTCTGCCGCTCCTGAAGACGCTGCCGGGACTCGCCGGGCTCGACGATGGCATGGTGGCGGTCGCGGCGGGGCTGGCGCTGCTGCTCACCGGCGACGGCAAAGGCAGCCGGCTGCTGCTGTGGTCCGACACCAAGCGCGCGCCGTGGGACGTGCTGTTGCTCTATGGCGGAGGCCTCGCGCTCGCCGAAGGGATCACCGGCACGGGGCTGGCGGCATGGATGGGCCAGCAGCTGGAGGCGGTCGGGGGGT
>JADCGM010000302.1 GCA_020249025.1 Alphaproteobacteria bacterium | reverse complement strand
GCGGCCGAGGCCCGGCAGGCGTGGATCATAGGGCGCGTCGGACGGGCCGTCCCAGGCGGCGAACACCGCGAGATCGGGCGCGGGCTCGATGGTCACGGCCCGGCGCAGCTTGAACATCGTCAGCCGCTGCGCCAGCGCCGCTGCACGGTCGGCCGCGACATCGGCGAGAAGCGCGTCGCCGGCATCGTGCAGGATGAGATCGAAGAGATATTTGCCCTGCGCCGACAGCAACCCGGCCCACAGCGGCGCGCCGGGCGCAAGCCGGGCGACGTCGTTGGTCAGCTGGCCCTGGAGGAAATCGCGCGCGTCGGTCCCGGTTATGCGGAGCACGGCGCGGTCGGCGAGGCGGGCGATGCGGGTCATAGCGCCCTAGTTAGGCCCCCGCCGCGCCGCCCGCCAGTGCGGGCGCCGATCAGAGCGGGTTGATCCGGCTTTCGCGGGTGAAGTTGAGGTAGCCGAGGTTGGCGCCGAACCGCCAGCCGACGCCGAGCTTGATCGGGACGAGGATCACGTCGTCGCGGCGCAGATAGTTCGCGGTGAAGCCGCCGATGGCGTAAACCTTGCCCTCGACCGCCGGATAGCGCTGGAACAGCTCGGCGCTGTCGTTGAGATTGTAGACGAGCGTGAAGGTCTTGGAGCCGTCGCCGCCGAAGTCGACGCCAAGCGACGGGCCGGTCCAGTAGACGGGAATATCGCCCTCGACCTTGTGGTGGAGCGTGCCCGAGCCGTAGCGCAGGCCGACGACGAAGGCGCCGCCGACCTCGCGGCCCTCGATGTAGCCGATGGGCTCGCCCTGCTCCTTGAAGATGCGCTCGATCAGCTTGCCGAGGCCTTCCGCGCCCTGGCCAAAGACGCGCTGGGCGGCGGTGATCACATCCGTCTGCTTGTAGGTCGCCTGGGGCGATGCCGGGGCGGCCGGGGCGGCGGGCGCTTCGGCCGGCGCGGGTGTAGGCGCGGGGGCCGGCGAGGCCGGCGCGGCGGCGGGCGCACCGGCGAGGTCCGCATCGGCCGCAGCCTTGGCGGCCTCCGCATCGGCGGGCGGCGCTTCAGCCGACTGGGCGAAGGACGGCGCGGCGAGCGTCAGTGCGAGTGCGGCAAGCGAAAAGCGACGGGCGATCATCAGGCTACTCCCCCGGAACATCGGTGCGGTTCTGGGGATCGCCGGGCGGGGAAATCAACCTGTCAGCGCCGCGCTGCGCCGAAGCGATTCGCCTATGCGACGACCTGCTCGGCGACGATTCGGCTGGCGAGAATCCCGATCCCGTCGACCTCCACCTCGATGATATCGCCGGGGAACATGAACAGCGGCGGAACGCGCTTCTGCCCGACGCCGCCGCAGGTGCCGGTGGCGATGACATCGCCGGGGCGCAGTTCGGTGAAGGCGGAAATATATTCGATCAGCGTTTCGGCATCGAACAGCATGAGGTCGATGCCGGTGCGCTGCACCTCCGCGCCGTTGAGGCGGGTGACGAGGCTATGCGCCTTGTAGTCGCCGAACTCCGCCGCCGTGACGAGATGCGGCCCGATCGCGCCCGATCGATCGAAGTTCTTGCCGGGCGTGAACTGCGCGGTGTGCGACTGCCAGTCGCGCGCGGTCCCGTCCATGAAGCAGGTCCAGCCGAGCACATGGTCGAGCGCGCAGTCGCGCCCGATGCGGCGGCCGGGCGTGCCGATGACGAGCGCCAGCTCGCCCTCGTAATCGAAGCGGTCGCTGGCCGCCGGCTTCACCACATCCTCGCCGGGCATGACGAGGCTCGCGGGCGTGCGGATGAACAGCATCGGCTTTTCGGTCGCGGCGCGGCCCATTTCCTCGCGGTGGGCGACATAATTGACCGCGGCGCAGAAGATGCGGCCGAGCGGTGGCAGCGATGGATCGTCAAGCGCGATGGGCATGGGGACCGAATCTCCGGAGGCGTCGTTTCAATCGCCATAAGCACAACGACCGGCTGGAGGAGAAGCTCGATGCGATCCCGCGTGCGGTCGACCCGGAGAAGGCCGATGCGCCTATCGCGGCCCTTGATGGACGCTTCCCCGGTCGCCATGTCGGGCCGCAATCGTGAAAGGGAGGTTCGCTTGATCCGCGCCGTGTCGTTCGCCGCCGTCTCCGCCATCGCCGTCGCCGCCGGGGCGCAGGGGGTCGATCCCACCCCGCCCAACGCGCCCAACCAGACGCCCGCCTTCGCCGGGCAGACTCGCGCGCCGGCGCTGCCGAAGAGCGCGGTCGCGATCGAGACGGTCGCCACCGGGCTGGCGAAACCCTGGGGCATCGAGGTGATGGCCGACGGGCGCATGCTTGTCACCGAGAAGGCGGGCGCGCTGCGCCTCGTCGGCACCGACGGCAAGCTGTCCGCGCCGCTCGCGGGCGTGCCGGCGGTCGATGCGCGCGGGCAAGGCGGGCTGCTCGACGTCGCGATCCTGCCCGCGAACCGCATCTGCCTCAGCTATTCGGAGCCGCGCCAGCCGGAGGGCACCAACGGCACCTCGGTCGCCTGCGGCACGCTCGACGTGGCGGCGAATGCGCTGAAGGACGTCAAGGTGATCTGGCGGATGACGCCGGGTTGGGCGAGCCGCGGACATTATGGCTCGCGCATCGTGCCGGCGCGCGACGGCACGCTGTTCGTGACGACCGGCGAGCGTCAGCTTCCCGAGCCGCGCCAGCTTGCGCAGAAGCTCGATGCGGCGATGGGCAAGGTCATCCGTATCAACGCCGACGGCAGCGCGCCGAAGGACAATCCCTTCGTCGGCCAAAAGGGCGCGCTTCCCGAGATCTGGTCCTACGGCCACCGCAATCTGCAGTCCGCGGCGCTCGATGCGCGCGGGCGGCTGTGGACCGTGGAGCACGGGCCGAAGGGCGGTGACGAGCTCAACCGCCCGCAGCCGGGCAAGAACTACGGCTGGCCGGTGATCACCTACGGCATCGATTACAACAATCAGCCGATCGGCGAGGGCATCACCGCCAAGGCGGGGATGGAGCAGCCGGTCTATTATTGGGATCCGTCGTTCGGGCCGTCGGGCATGGCGATCTACGGCGCGCGCGCGTTCCCGGCTTGGCGCGGCGATGCGCTGATTGGCGGGCTGGTCACCAAGGGCCTCGTCCGCGTGAAGATGGACGGCGACCGCGTGACCGGCGAAGAGCGCATCCCGGTCGGCGCGCGCGTTCGCGACGTGACGGTCGGCCCGGACGGCTTCGTCTATGTCGTGACCGACGAGAACGACGGCCGGGTGCTGCGGATCAGGCCCGCCCGGGGCTGACCGGGCGGCCGGCGTCGCCGTGCCCGAGCTGGCGGAGCTTTGTCAGCCGGGACGGCAGCGGCGCCCAGATTCGCATCCGCGTCGCGGCGTCGGCATAGGGCCAGGCCGCAATTTCGCTGGCGGTGCGTCCGCAACCGAGGCACCAGCCGGTTGCGGGATCGATCTCGCATCGGGATATGCAGGGCGACTTCATGCCGTCGGCTCATAACGGCGGCGAATTAGCGCGAAAAGTGGTGTCAGCGCTGTCAGCGCCGCGCCGCCCTGCGCGGGCAACAGGGGAGACGACGACATGGTGATGCGGCTGGAGAAGCGCGGGACGATCGCGGTGCTGACGCTCGATCGCCCGGAGGCGATGAATGCGCTCGGCGCGGCGGGCGACGGCGACGCGATCGCGGCGCTCTGCGCCGAGGTCAATGCCGACCGCGACGTCCGCTGCGCCATCCTCACCGGCGCGGGCCGCGCCTTCTCGGCGGGCGGCGACGTCAAGGCGATGCAGAATCGCACCGGCGCGTTTGGCGGCTCGGCCGCCGACATC
>JADCGM010000301.1 GCA_020249025.1 Alphaproteobacteria bacterium | reverse complement strand
TGCCCGACATCGTCCGGCCCGTTGTTGGCGAGCGCCGGCGGCGTCCCGTAGAAGCGCCCGCCGTTGACCGCGCCGCCGAGCACGAAGTGATGGCTGCCCCAGCCATGATCGGAGCCGTCGCCGTTGATGAGCAGGGTCCGCCCGAAGTCCGAACCGGTGAAGGTCGTCACCCGGTCGGCCACTCCGAGCGCGACGGTGGTGTCGTAGAAGGCCCGCAGCGCCTCGCCGACGCGGGTGAGCAGCGTCGGGTGGGTCGCGAGCAGAGAATCGTGATTGTCGAAGCCGCCGAGCGAGACGAAGAACACCTGCCGCCGAGCCCCCAGCTCGGATGCCACGGAGATCAGACGGGCGACGGTGCGGAGCTGGTCGGCGAGGCTGTTGCCGGTCGGGAAGTTCGCGGTCAGCGCGGGTGCTGCGCCGAGCGCGGCCGACACCTGTGCATAGGCATCGAGCGAGCGCTTGGTGACACGGGTGTGCTCGGCCTCCAGCAGATGCGTGCGGTTGGCGGCGATCATCGATCGCAATACCGAATTGGCTGTCGAGGAGCCGAACACGGTCTGTGAATTGCCGTTGAGCGCCACCGGTCCGGCGGTCGAGACGGCGTACTGAACGGCGGTCCGGCCCGACAGATAGACGGCATTGCCGGTGGCGGTGATGCAGGTCAGCGTCGCATTGCCGTTACCCGCCTGCATAAGGTCGCCGATGCGCCCGCCCCAGCCTGACGTCGCGCCTTCGGGATTGGACGCTTGCCAGAAGCTCTGCTGGTCGTTGTGGGAAAAGAGCTTGGGTGGCAGCGGCACGCTGCGCGCCGTGTATTGCGCCTTGGTGGTCGGCTGGATCAGCGTGCCGACATTGAGCACCACCGCCATCCGCCCGGCGGCGAAGATCGGCAGCAGCGGCGCGAGATTGTGCGCCAGCGCATATTGCAGGCCGCCCGGCAGCGCAGTCGCCGGATTCAGCACCGTGGCATCGAGCGCCGCTCGCCCATAGGCGATGCCCTGCCGGAGATTGGCATAGGTCGCGTAGCTCGCGGCGTCATAAGGCGTGACGGTGTTGGCGTAGTCGTTGCCGCCGAACAGGAAGACGCAGACAAGCGCCTTGTAATCGCTTGGTGTCGCGGCGGCCGCGGCTTCGCCGATCGCGCCGAGCGACAGCGCGAAGGGGCTGGCGGCGCCGACCGCCGACAGCGCGGCAGAGCGCTTGAGGAAGGCGCGGCGGGACTGGTCGTTGCGCATCGCGGGGCCCCTCCTATTTCAGCGTCAGATATTCGGGTGCGGCGAGCGTCAGCAGCACCGCGGTGCGCACGCGCAGCAGCGGGCCGTTGGTCGCGGTCGTCGCGGTGCTGTCGACCGCCGACCGGATCGCGGCGACCGTGGCGGCCGAGAGCTGCCCGGCGGCCAGCACTAGATTGACCTCGTCGACGAGCGCCGCCGAATTGTCGGCGATAGCAAGCAGCGGACTGTAGTCCGGCACAGCGTCGCCCGCGCCGTTGGTGACCAGCGCGATCATGTAGTTGATGTAGGCGACGACCGAGGGCTCGTTGGTGATCTGGAACTCGGGCGCGACCAGCCCGGCGCTGCCGATCGCGCTGTTGGGCGGGGTGTAGCCGGGGCGGAAGAAGTTGAAGACGCTCGGGCTGCGCCCCGGGCTCTGGGCCAGGCGGGTCGAACTCGACGAGGTATCGCCGAACGCCCAGGTGTTGGCCGGCGAGTTGATTCCGTAGGCGCGCGCCCAGCCGGTCAGCCGCATCACCGGCTCGCGCAGCCTGCCAAAGCTCTGGCTCGCCTGCGCCGTCGCCGAATCGCGCGCCTCGGGATCGAGCAGGATCGCCCGGATCACCGCACGCAGATCGCCGCGCACGCCGCTGCCGTTGTTGGCGAACACCGCCGCGATGCGGCCGACATAGGCCGGCGACGGGTTGGAGGTGACGAGCCTCTGGATGAGCTGCTTCGAGACGAAGGGCGGGACATTGGGGTGCGCGAAGATCGCATCGAGCGCGAGGCGCAGGCTCTCCGGCCCGGAGGTTCCTGCAGGGATCGTGGTGCCGAGAAAGGTCTTCGCGCCCGTCTCGTGGTTCGCCGGATTGTTGATCATCGGGCGGCGGTAGCGGTCGGGCGTCGTGTTGTCGGTCGAATCGAGCGTCCAGCCGGTGAAGACGCGGGCAAGGCCGGAGACGTCGTCCTGCGTGTAGGTTTCCTGCGTCTGCGCGGTGCCGTCGGGATTGAGGCGGAGCAGGCCGATGGTGAACAGCTGCATCAGCTCGCGCGCGTAGTTCTCGTCGGGAACCGCGCCCGTCGCCGGATTGGCTTTCCGGTTGCCGAGGAAGGTCAGGTAGAGACCCATCGCGGCGTTGGTCGAGATGCGCTCGAGAAGCGTCCGGAAGTTACCGAAGGCGTTGTCCCAGAGGATGTCCATGTAGGCGGCCATGGTGAACTGCCGCCACGAGCCGGTAACGCCGTCGATCCCGACCACGAGGAAGTTGAGCAGCGCCATGCCGACGCGCTGGCGCAGCGTATCGGGCGAGGCGATGAGCTGCCGCCACATCATCGCATCGAAACCGGCGGTGTTGTTCTGATTGGCGGGGACATTGAAGCCGTTGGCGACGAGCCAGTCCCAGTGGCCGATCTGGCGCGACATCGCGAACTGCTCGTCGAGCCAGGCGGCGAGGCCCTGCCCGCGCACCCGGTCGATCTCGGCGCGGTTCGCGCCCATCGACGCCTGCCCGAGAAAGCGCGACGCGTCGGCGGCAGTGAGCGACTGCTGGGTCTGCCCACCGCCGGTGGCGGGCGGCGTGACGACGCCGCCGGTGCTGCCGCCGCCGCCTCCGCCGCATGCGGTCAGGATCGCGGCGGCCGCCGCGACGAACCCGGCGGGCGCTGTGCGACTCGGCGGCGAGTCGCCGGCCTCCGCCTCGACGTGCACCTCGGCTTGCAGGTCCATCGGCCGCTCCCCCTTCGCCCGACGCTGACGCCGCGCCCGTTACCGCTTCCTTGCGGAACAGGCTCAACGCCGCAGCAACCATACGCCCGAAATTCGCCTTTTCCCACGGTTTCCGCCGTGCGATAGCAGCGCCGCCGCCCGCCCTCGGCAAACCATTGGGGTATTATAATACCACCCCGGAAAGTGGCGCTTTTCCTTGACCTGCGAGCCCCTCTCGCGCATATGCCGCCGCGCTCCGGCTCGCACGACGCGGGCCGGTTTTCGCGTTCCGAGAGGACGAAGATGAAGACCACCGTTTCGGCGAAGCCCGCCGAGATCGAGAAGAAGTGGCTGCTGATCGACGCCGATGGGCTCGTCGTCGGCCGCCTCGCCTCGATCATCGCCAACCGCCTGCGCGGCAAGCACAAGGCGATCTACACCCCGCATGTCGATTGCGGCGACAACGTCATCGTCATCAATGCGGACAAGGTGAAGTTCACCGGCCGCAAGCTGACGCAGAAGATGTATTATCGCCACACCGGCTATCCCGGCGGCATCAAGGAAATCCGCGCCGACAAGGTGCTCGACGGCCGCTTCCCGGAGCGCGTCCTCGAGAAGGCCGTCGAGCGCATGGTTCCGCGCGGCCCGCTGGGCCGTCAGCAGATGCGCAACTTGCGCATCTACAAGGGGACCGAGCATCCGCACGTCGCGCAGAACCCCGAGGTTCTCGACGTCGCGGCCATGAACCGCAAGAACAAGGTGGGTGCGTAATGGGTGACAATCGTCAGTCGCTGAGCGACCTCGCCGCCCTGCAGGGCGCCGCCGCCGCTGCGCCGGCTCCGGCCGCCGAGGGTGCCGCCCCGGCTCCGCAGGCCCCGGTGCAGACGACGCCGCTGCGCGAGCAGCAGCTCGACAAGCAGGGCCGTGCCTATGCCACCGGCAAGCGCAAGGACGCGGTCGCCCGCGTGTGGCTCAAGCCGGGTTCGGGCAAGATCATCGTCAACGGCCGTGACCAGGAGGTCTATTTCGCCCGTCCGACGCTGCGTCTCGTCATCAACCAGCCGTTCGACATCGCCGAGCGTCGCGGTCAGTACGACGTCGTCGCGACCGTGTCGGGCGGTGGCCTCTCGGGCCAGGCCGGCGCCGTCAAGCACGGCATCGCGCAGGCGCTGACCCGCTACGAGCCGGCGCTCCGCACCGTCGTCAAGCAGGCCGGGTTCCTGACCCGCGACCCGCGCGTGGTCGAGCGCAAGAAGTACGGCCGCGCCAAGGCCCGCCGCAGCTTCCAGTTCTCGAAGCGCTAAGGTCTTCGGCCCTCGGGCCAGCCAAACGGAAAAGGGCCGGGGAGCGATCCCCGGCCCTTTCTCGTTGAACGACGCTTGGTGTTCGGTGCGGGCGTCAGTGCCGCGTCGCGCCCAGCCACAGGCGGGCTTCGCGCAGCGCCGCGGCCAACTCCTCGCGCGTCATCTGCGCGGCGACCTCGGCGCGCTCCTCGATGGCGCGCTCGTCGCCCTGCATGGCGGCGAGGTTGAACCACTTGTGGGCGGCGACGAGATCGATCTCGCCCATGCGGCCCGCGGCGCAGGCCAGCCCCATTTCGAACAGCGCCTCCGCTTTCGCGTTCGGCTCGATCGCCATCTGCTGCATGGACAGGTTTCCTTTCGTTCGCTCAGTGGAACGAAAGGTGGCAAGCGGCGGCTGAAAGAATGGTTAACGGCCTGTTGGCCGCCGTTCAGCTTCGGTTTTTCGGTGTAACAGCGATGTTGTCGATGAGCCGCGTCGCGCCCATTCGCGCCGCCGCCAGCAACCGGGCCGGGCGATCGAGCCGGTCGATCGGCTGCAGCGTTTCGGCATCGGCGAGCGTCAGATAATCAACCGGACTGAAGCCGGCAGCGGTCAATTCGGCAACCGCCGCAGCGATCAGCGAGGCGGCGTCGCCGCCGGCCTCCAGCCCGTCGCGCACCGCCGCCATCGCGCGCGGCAGCGCTGCGGCGGCGGCCCGCTCGGCGGGGGACAGATAGGCGTTGCGCGACGATAGCGCGAGGCCGTCCGCCTCCCGCACCGTCGGGTGGCCGAGGATCGCGGTCGGGATGTCGAGGTCGCGAGCGAGGCGCTTGATGGTGAGCAGCTGCTGATAATCCTTCTCGCCAAAGATTGCGATGTCGGCGCCGGCCTGGTTGAGCAGCTTCGTCACGACGGTGGCGACGCCGTCGAAGTGGCCGGGCCGGCTCGCGCCCTCCAGCGGGCCGGTGACGCCGACGACCGAGACGTTGGTCGCAAAGCCCGCCGGATACATCTCCTCGACCCCGGGCGCGAACAGCAGGTCGCAGCCGGCGGCTTCCAGCGCGGCGGCGTCCGCCGCCTCCTGCCGCGGGTAGCGCGACAGGTCCTCGTTCGCGCCGAACTGCTTGGGGTTGACGAAGATCGTCGCGACGACGCGGTCGGCGCGGGCGCGGCCCTCGGC
>JADCGM010000300.1 GCA_020249025.1 Alphaproteobacteria bacterium | reverse complement strand
GCGGCAAGCTGCGCGGCGCCAAGATCTTCATCGAGCAGTTCACCGGCTCAACGGTGAAGCTCGCGGTGCTCCCCGAATATCTGCTGACGAGCTATCCGGGGCGCATCTCGATCCCCGATTTCGCCGACCGCGCCGCCATCGACATCGGCGGGCCGGAATATGAGGCGATGGGCAAGGTCGCGTCCGACCTGAAGGTCTTTCTCGCCGGCAACGCCTACGAGACCGACAGGAACTTCCCGGGCCTCTATTTTCAGACGAGCTTCGTCATCGCGCCGTCGGGCGAGGTCGTGCTGCGCTACCGCCGCCTCAACTCGATGTTCGCGCCGACGCCGCATGACGTCTGGGAGAAGTATCTCGACATCTACGGCATCGACGGCGTCTTCCCCGTCGCTCGCACCGAGATCGGCAATCTCGCCGCCATCGCGTCGGAAGAGATCCTCTACCCCGAGATCGCGCGCGCCCATGCGCTGCGCGGGGCCGAGGTCTTCGTCCACTGTTCGTCGGAGATCGGCAGCCCCGAACCGACGCCCAAGCACATCGCTCGCCGCGCCCGCGCCTTCGAGAACCTCGCCTATGTCGTTTCGGCCAACACTGCCGGGATCGAGGGCACCTCGCTGCCGCTGGCATCCGCCGACGGCAATTCGGCGGTGATCGACTGGAAGGGCCGCGTGCTCGCCGAGTCAAACAGCGGCGAGACCTTCACCGCCTTCGGCGAGATCGATCTGGCCGCGCTCCGCCGCGACCGCCGCAAGCCCGGCATGACCAATTATCTCGCCCGCCAGCGCAACGAGCTGTTCGCGCCGGTCTATGCGGGAACGACGGTTCAGCCGGCCAACAGCCTCATCAAGGACGGCAAGGTCGTGATCCCCGACCGTGACCATTTCCGCCGGGTGCAGGACGGCGTGATCGAGCGTTTGTCCCGCCAAGGATTGATCTGACGCAAAGCCGGGACAACATTCGCCCCGGCATAACGACGAGCGAAGCTGCAAGAGGTGCGCCGATGACCGCAAAGCGCGACGACATTCCGCCTCCCTACACCGAGGTGGCCCGTCACGGGATGTTCCCGGAGACGACCCATGACGAGACGGCGCGGTTCAACTTCCTCGCCAACCTCAACAAGCATCTGTCGATGACGCTCGGCGGCGGCAACAAGCTCGCCTGGGAGCGCCGCGCGGAGCCCGCCTTCATCGCCGAGCACGGCCGCAAGCCCTACGACCGCTTCGAGGTCCGCAAGGCGATGAACAAGGACCCCTATCACCGCTTCTGGTCGGCGCTGAAGCGCAACTCGATGGAGATGCGCCAGCAGAACGGCCGCTCGGTGGTGCTGCGCCAGCTCGACGAGCTCGACGCCCGCGCGCGCGTCTACAACGAGGGGCAGACGACGCTGCGGCTCGATCCGAAGATCGAGCAGCCGCGCTACCAGACCGCGGTCGACATCCACTGCATGCCCGGCAGCTATCATGGCGAGGTGCGCCCGGGCGACGTGTCGGCGGGCGCCAACTACGACTGCGGCCTGTTCGCGACGACCGGCGGCGCGCTCGGCGCGCTGTCGGACGGCGGCGGGCAGGCGCTCGTCCACTGGATCAAGAAGGAGCGGCCGGGCTGGTCGCCCAGGCGCATCCTCGATATCGGCTCGACCGTCGGCCACAACGCCGTGCCGCTGGCGCAGGCTTTCCCCGACTGCGAGGTCTATGCGATCGATTCGGCCGGGCCGGTGCTGCGCTACGGCCACGCCCGCGCGCAGGCGATGGGGGTGAAGAACATCCACTTCATCCAGATGAACGCCGAGGACATGGCCGCCTTCCCCGACGGCCATTTCGACTGGGTGCAGACGACGATGTTCCTGCACGAGACGTCGGGCAAGGCGCTGCCGCGGATCATCGCGGAGATGGGCCGCGTGCTCGCGCCGGGCGGCCTGATGTTCCATGTCGAGCAACCCCAGTACACGCCGGACATGCCGCTGTTCGAGCAGTTCATGCGTGATTGGGACGCCTTCAACAACAACGAGCCCTTCTGGTCGTCGATGCACGGCATCGATCTTCACCAGACGCTCGAAAAGGCGGGCTTCCCGCGCGACTGCCAGTTCGAGGTGGGCGTGCGCGCGGTGGCCGACCCGACGATCTTCCCGCCCTCGACGACGGGCGAGAAGGAGGATTACGGCCGCGCCGCCGCCTGGCATGCCTATGGGGCGTGGAAGCCGGCGATGCAGATGCGGGAGGCGGCGGAATGAACGCGCACGTCGATTTCATCAATCTTGCCGGCAAGAAGGCCAAGGGCAAGCGCCCGGCCTTCCTCGAGGATCCGGCGTCCGACCGCATCCTCTCGATCGTCATGGCGCTCGCTGGCGAGGTCGCAGTCAACCGCGAGCGGCTCGACACCATCGAGCGGCTGCTCGAGACGAAGGGCACACTGACCCGCGCCGACATCGAGGCCTACAGGCCTGATCGCGATGCCGGCTATGAGCGCGGCCTGATCCAGCGCGAATTCATCGCCCGCATCCTGCGCGGGGTGCAGCAGGACATGGAAGCGCTCGAGGAGATCGAGCCTCCGATCGAGGCGATCTCGGACGAGCTGCGCGACAGCTAGCGCGGGGGCGTCCCGAAACGGCAGCGGGCGGTCGCGATGCGGCCGCCCGTTGTCGTTTCAGCGATGTCGGAGTGGATCAGGCGGCGCGGTCGGAGACGTCGAGCACGCGGTCGGTCACCGGCGCCAGCTCCACGGCATGGGGCGCAGCGGCGACCGGCTCGGCGACCCGGGTCACCAGCAGCCAGACATAGACCGAGAGCATCACGACGATCGCCAGCCAGGCGGACGCCGGCTCGACTTGCGCCACCAGGTTCGGGATGCCGACGAGCGCCGCATAGACGACGAGCCCGCGCGGCCAGCCCCAGCGGTTGAAGAGATGGTGGTGCAGGTGGTTACGGTCGCCCTCGAACGGCGAGCCGCCGCGCAGCTTGCGCGCCACCATCAGCCGCACCGTGTCGATCACCGGGATGAGGAACATCGCGATGATCTGCAGCGGAGTAATGGCCGCGCCGGCGATGCCGGGCGTCGCGTCGTTGTGGATGGAGACCGTGAGCAGCGCGATGAACGCGCCGATGCCGTAGCTGCCGCCGTCGCCGAGGAACAGCCGGCTCTGCATGTTGAACCAGAAGGTGACGCCAAGGGCGACGAGGCCGGCGATGAGCGC
>JADCGM010000030.1 GCA_020249025.1 Alphaproteobacteria bacterium | reverse complement strand
GCGCTCGGCGACCGCGCCGCCGGGGCTGTCGCCGCCGCGCGCGCCGCCTGGCCGGGCGAGGATCCCGCGGGGGTTCTCGGCATCATCGAAGGGCGCAACTTCCGGCTCTCGGCGGCCGAGCTCGTGGCCCGCCGCCTGCGCGATCCGGCGGCGGCGCCGACCTTCAACTATGTGCTCGCCTGGAAGACCCGCGCCTTCGACGGCCGGCCGCGCGCCTTCCACACCTCGGACCTCGTCTTCATGTTCGCCAACAGCGATCTCGTCCCGCAGGTGAGCGGCGGCGGCGCGCGCGGGCGGCAGATGGCGGCGCGGATGGCGGGCGCCTGGGCGGCGTTCGCGCGCACCGGGCGTCCTGCGCACCGCGACCTCCCCGCCTGGCCCGCCTGCGAGCCCGACAGACTGGCGACGATGATCCTCGACGACCGCAGCGACCTGCGTGTCGACCCCGATCGCGCGCTGCTGGACATCCTCCGCCGCGGCTGATGCACGAGCGTTAGCGGTCAAGGAAGGCAATTGGGAAGCGGCTGGATGCCCCGCGAGGATTCGAACCTCGATTGACGGAGTCAGAGTCCGTAGTCTTACCTTTAGACGACGGGGCAGCGCCGGGAGCGGCTCGATAGCGGGGGGCTCCCGCGCTGTCAACGCGGCGGCGGCGGGCTCGGTTGCGATTGCTTAACGACTGAATTAGCTTGGCGCTCAAGTACCGGTCGCGCGTTGGGCGGCCGGTTGGAGTTGAGCGATGGCGACGATCATGCCCGATGCGGCGCGCGGACCCGCGCGGCCGCCGAACCGACGGCCCTCCCCGCAGGACGATACCGATGCGCGCCCGCCGCGCCGCGCCTATGCCGCGCTCGATCTCGGCACCAACAACTGCCGCCTGCTGATCGCCAAGCCGGCGCGCGGCGGCTTTTACGTCGTCGACGCCTTTTCGCGGGTCGTGCGGCTGGGCGAGGGGCTGGTGCAATCGGGGCGCATCTCGGATGCCGCGCAGGACCGCGCGGTCGAGGCGCTGCGCTGCTGCGCCGAAAAGCTCCGCCGGCGCGACGTCTACCTCACCCGCAATGTCGCGACCGAAGCCTGCCGCCGCGCTGAGAACGGCGCCGAGTTCGTCGCCCGCGTCTATGAGGAAACCGGGATCGCGCTCGACGTCATCTCGCCCGCCGAGGAGGCGCGGCTCGCAGTCCTCGGGTGCCAGGCGCTGCTCGGCTCAGACTGTCAGGCGCTCGTCTTCGACATCGGCGGCGGCTCGACCGAGCTCATCCTCGTCGATCTCGATCCGCGGGGGCGCGCCGAGATCCGCGAATGGATCAGCGTGCCCTGGGGCGTCGTCTCGCTTGCCGAGACCGAGCAGACCCACATCGACTGCCCGCAAGGCCGGCTCGACGCCTATGCCCGCATGTGTGCGCGCGTCGCCGAGCATGTCGCGCCCTTCGCCGCGCGGATCGCGCCCGCGATCATGGGTGCGCCGACGCTGCTCGGCACGTCGGGCACGGTGACGACGCTCGCCAGCCTTCATCTTGGCCTGCCGAGCTATGACCGCCGCGTCGTCGACGGTTGCTGGGTGCCGGCCGATGCGATGATCGACATCTCGCGGCTGCTCGCCAGCCAGACCCCGCCCGAGCGCGCCAAAATGCCCTGCATCGGCAGCGAGCGCGCCGATCTCGTGGTGGCCGGATGCGCCATCCTCGACACCATCCTCACGTCCTGGCCGGTCGAGCGCATCCGCATCGCCGACCGCGGCATCCGCGAGGGCATCCTGCGCACGCTGATGAACCGCGACGGGCACTGGGTATGAAGCCCAGCGGGCCGTCGGGCCGATCGAAGGGCGGCCATGTCCGGGTGAAGACCGCGCGGCGGCGCAGTGCGCAGTCGACCGCCTGGCTCGCGCGGCAGCTCAACGACCCCTATGTGAAACAGGCGAAGGCCGACGGCTATCGCTCGCGCGCCGCCTACAAGCTTCTCGAACTCGACGAGCGCTTCAAACTGCTCGCCGGCGTCGAGCGCGCGGTCGATCTCGGCGCGGCGCCCGGCGGCTGGACCCAGGTGCTGCTGCGGAAGCGCGCGAAGGCGCGGGTCGCGGCGATCGATCTGCTGCCGGTCGATCCCATCCCCGGCGCGACCATCCTCCAGAAGAACTTTCTCGACGACGACGCCGAGGCGATGCTGAAGGACATCCTCGGCGGGCCGGCCGATCTCGTGTTGTCGGACATGGCCGCGAACACCGTCGGCCACAAACAGACCGATCACTTGCGCACCATGGCGCTGGTCGAGGCGGCGGCGCATTTCGCGGTCGATGTATTGGCCCCGGGCGGGGCCTTCGTGGCCAAGGTGCTCGCTGGCGGGGCGGACGCCGATCTCGTCGCGCTCCTGAAGACGCACTTCACCAGCGTCAAGCACGCCAAGCCGCCCGCGAGCCGCAAGGAATCGAGCGAGTGGTATGTGATCGCGCAGGGCTTCAAGGCCGCGCCAGCGGCCGGGCCCGAGGACTGAGGGCTCAGGGCTCGACGATGCGCATGGCCTCGGCCGGGTAGGGGCGGGCGAGCGCCGCCGCCTCGGCCAGCGGGGCCTCCAGCCAGCGGGCATGATCCCCGGGCGCCAGCACCACCGGCATCGCCTTGGGGTGGATCGCCCCGACAAGGGCGTTCGGCTCGGTCGTCAGGAAGGCGTAGTAGCCGGGGTGATCCGGCCCGTCGCCCGGCCGCCACAGCCCGGCGAAGGCGAAGGGCTCGCCGTCCGCCAGCGCGAACCAGACCTTGCGCTTCTTTCCCGTCGCCGGATCGGGTTCGGCGGTCCATTCGGAAAAGCGGTCGAGCGGCACGAGACAGCGCCGCGCCGGATTGGCGAGCGCCGAGCGCCAGAAGGGCGAGGCTAGGTTGCGGACGTTGACGACGGGCGCGCGGCCCTGCGGCGGCGGCGGAAAGCCCCAGACGAGCGTCGCCAGCTCACGCGTCCCGACCGCGCCGCCCTCGGCGCGCACCACCGGCCCCTCGCGGCCCGGATAGATGTCGCCGAACAGCGGCAGATTGGGCAGCGCGGTCGTGGTGATG
>JADCGM010000003.1 GCA_020249025.1 Alphaproteobacteria bacterium | reverse complement strand
GGGGCGGATGGCGGAACGCACGCATGACCCCGCCCGGCCGCGCCGTCCACGCCCCCGACGCCGGCATGGCGTCGCCGGCCGCGGATTAGGGCTGCACCGCCCCCAACCACCTACCCTCGTCATTCCATCGAAAGCTGGAACCCAGCCCGTGGGAGCCACCTTCCGGGTCAGAGGCGGCGCACCACGGCTGGGTTCCAGCTTTCGCTGGAATGACGGGAAAAGGGATTGGGGCTGCTGCGCGCCGAGCGCCGACCGCCCGCCGCTCAGATCTCGACCTGGCTTCCGAGCTCGACGACGCGGTTGGTCGGGAGCTTGAAGAATTCCATCGCGGTTTCGGCGTTGCGCAGCATCCAGGCGAAGAGCTTTTCGCGCCACAGCGCCATCCCCGGCCGGTCGGAGGCGATGAGCGTCTGGCGGGCGAGGAAGAAGCTCGTGTCCATCATCTTGAACTGCGGCCCGCAATTCTCGATCGACTTCAGCACCGCCGGAATGTCGGTTTCCTGCATGAAGCCGTAGCGGACGATCATCCGGAAGAAGCCCTGGCCGAGGTCGTGGACCTCGACGCGGTCCTCGCTGTCGACAACCGGCACCTCGTCGATGACGACGGTCAGCACCACGACGCGGTCGTGGATGACCTTGTTGTGCTTCATATTGTGGAGGAGCGCGTGCGGCACGCCTTCGGCGGTCGAGGTCATGAACACCGCGGTCCCCGGCACCCGCGTCGCCGAACCGCCCGCCGACTTGATGAACACCTCGATCGGCATGGCGCTTTCGCGCAGCCGCTGCGCCATCAGCGCGCGGCCCTTGGACCAGGTGGTGAGCATGGTGAAGCCGATGACGCCGATCAGCAGCGGCACCCAGCCGCCATAGGGCACCTTCGTCAGGTTCGCCGCGAAATAGGCGGTGTCGACGATGGCGAAGACGGTCAGCAGCGCGCCCGCCGCCCAGCGGTTCCACTTCCACAGATTGAACAGCACGACCGCGAGCAGACAGGTGTCGATGAACATCGCGCCGGTGACCGCGATGCCATAGGCGGCGGCGAGGTTCGACGACGAGCCGAAGGTGAGCACCAGCACGATGACCGCGACCATCAGCGCCCAGTTCACGACCGGAATGTAGATCTGGCCGGCGGCGCTGGCGCTGGTGTGCAGGATGCGCAGGCGCGGCATGAAGCCGAGCTGGATCGCCTGCTGGGTCACCGAGAAGGCGCCCGAGATGACCGCCTGACTGGCGATCACCGTCGCACAGGTCGCGAGAATGACGAGCGGCAGGCGGAAGGCGTCGGGTGCGAGATAGAAGAACGGGTTCTTGATGACCTCGGCCGCGGTCGCGGCGTCGAGGCTGAGGATCATCGCGCCCTGGCCGAGATAGTTGAGCATCAACCCCGGCAGCACGAAGAACAGCCACGACACGCGGATCGGGTTGCGCCCGAAATGCCCCATGTCGGCGTAGAGCGCCTCGGCGCCCGTCACCGCCAGCACCACCGAGCCCATGGCGAGGAAGGCGAGCCACTTGTCGGTGATGAAGAACTGGATCGCGTACCAGGGATTGAGCGCGGCGAGGATGCCCGGCGACTGCGCGATGTTGATGATCCCGAGCACCGCCAGCGTCGTGAAGTAGACGAGCATGATCGGCCCGAAGAAGGCGCCGACCTTGGCCGTCCCGTGCGACTGGATGAAGAACAGCGCGACAAGGATCGTGACCGCGATCGGCAGAACCAGCGGTTCGAGCCCCGATTCGACGACGGTCAGTCCTTCGACCGCCGACAGCACCGAGATCGCCGGTGTGATCATCGAGTCGCCGTAGAAGAGCGCGGTCGCGAACACGCCGAGCATGACGACGCCGATGGTCCATCGCTGGCCCTCGGTCTTGCGCGAGATGAGTGCCAGCAGCGCGAGGCTGCCGCCCTCGCCGCGGTTGTCGGCGCGCATGATGACGGTGACGTACTTGATCGTCACCACGAGCATCATCGACCAGAAGATGAGGCTGAGCACGCCGTAGATGTGGAGCGCGTCGACCGCGATCGGGTGATGGCCGGCGAAGGTTTCGCGGAAGGCGTAGATCGGCGACGTGCCGATGTCGCCGAAGACCACGCCGATCGCGCCGACCGCGAGCTTGGCGAGCGAGCCCTGGGCATGATGCCCCGCGCCCGCGTCATGCGAGCCGGCCCGGCCGGACGTGGGAATGCTGTTCATCGGACGGTGCGCTGGGCTGTGTCTGGCGAAAGCCTGGAAACGAAGCGGGCCCGCTTCCGGGTCCGGCCGGCCCCCCATGGGTCGCGAGGCGCGCTACCACGAAGCGGGGGGCGGAGCAACGGGCCGGGGCCGGCACGGCCGTCGCGAGGGTGCGACCCGGTTCCGCTCGGCGCGCCCACGGGGCATAAGCGCTTGCATGAGCTTTGATCTTGCGGCGCTGCGCGCCGAGACGCCGGCCTGCGGGCGGGTCATCCATCTCAACAACGCCGGCGCGTCGCCGTCGCCGCAGCGCGTGCTCGATGCGATCACGGGGCAGTTGGCGCGCGAGTCGGCGATGGGGCCAATGGAGGCCGCGGACGCCACGCGCGAGTCGGCGGAGCGCGCCTACACGTCGGCGGCGCGTCTGCTTGGGTGCGGGATCGACGAGGTGGCGATCCTTGGCAGCCAGAGCGCGGCCTTCCAGACCGCGTTCGGCGGCGTGCGGCTGTCGGCGGGCGACCGCATCATCGTCACGCCGTCCGAATGGGGCGGCAACTACGTCAACTTCGAGCGGGCGGCCGCGGCGACCGGCGCCACGCTCGAGGTTGCGCCAGTCGATGCCGACGGCGTGCTCGACATGGCCGCGCTGGCGGCGATGCTCGATGGCCGGGTGAAGCTTGTGGCGCTGAGCTGGGTGCCGGCGAACGGCGGGCTGATGCATCCGGCAGCCGAGGTCGGCCGGTTGCTCGCGGGCAGCGGCATCCTCTATTTCCTCGACGCCGCGCAGGCTGTCGGCAACCGCCCGGTCGATGTCGGCGCCATCGGCTGCGACGTGCTCACCACCAGCGGGCGCAAATGGCTGCGCGGCCCGCGCGGCACCGCGCTTCTCCACGTCCGCCGCAGCGCGCTCGACCGGCTGGCGCCGCCGCTCGTCGACGTGTTCTCCGCGCCCTGGTCGGCCAAGGGTGGTTACGGGATGCGCGGCGATGCGCGCCGCCATGAATGTTCCGAGCGCTCGCTGGCGCTTCAGCTCGGGCTCGGCACGGCGATCGATCTGGCGCTGGAGCTTGGGCTCGACGCCATCCGCGAGCGCACCTCGGCGCTTGCCGGGCGCCTGCGCGCCGGGCTGGCGGCGATCCCGGGTGTGACGCTGCGCGATCTGGGCGGGGCTGAGAGGGCGCCGCTGGTGTCGTTCACCGTGGCGGGACTGGGGGTCGCCGAGGTCCGTCAGCGGCTGGCGGCCGCAGGCATCGCGGCCGGGGCGAACGGTATCGGCTACACGCCGCTCGACATGGCGGCGCGCGGCCTCGACGGCATCGTCCGCCTGGCGCCGCACTATTTCAATCTCGACGAGGAGATCGATGCGGCGCTGGCGGCGGTGGCGGACATCGCCCGCAGCGGCTGACGCCCCGGGCGAAAACCGGCATCCCCGGCGCGCGGGTGCGCGCCGGGGCAGATCGG
>JADCGM010000299.1 GCA_020249025.1 Alphaproteobacteria bacterium | reverse complement strand
CGGCGACTATCTGTCCGCCGTCCATGACATGGATCTGAAGTTCGAGAGTTTTTCGCTGGCCGGATCGATCCGGAAGCGCGCCTGCGGCACCGCGCTCGGCCAGACCGAGCTCGAACCGCTGATCGACGGCTTCTTCGAAACCCACATCCACACCCAGATGCCGGTGCCGGGCGCGGTCGAGGCGCTGACTGCGCTGGCCGAGGTCGCCGACATCATCGTCCTCACCAATGTGCGCGACATCGTCCAGACCCGCCGCGCCGAGGAACTGATGCGCCACGGCATGCCGTATCGCGTGGTCCCCAACCAGGGGCCGAAAGGTCGCCCGGTGGCCGAACTGGCGGCGGACCGGGGCGCGGCGCCCGTCGTCTTCATCGACGATCTGCCGCCGCACCACAGCTCGGTCGCCAAGCGCGCCGCGCATGTCCACCGCGTCCATATGGTCGCCGATCCGGCGCTGGCGGCGCTGATCCCCGACGCGCCGGATGCGCATGTCCGCATCGACGACTGGCCGGCGGCGCTAGCGCATATCCGCACCGTCATCGGCTGACCTTCGCCGCCCGCTTGCACTTTCTGCGGCCCCGTGCATTGTCCGGTCGCAACTGGAGCCCCACAGTTTATGACCATCGAAGACCGCCTGCGCGAACTCGGGATCGACCTCCCGCAGCCCGCCGCGCCCGCCGCCAACTATGTGCCGTTCGTTCTCGAGAACGGCCTTCTTCACATCGCCGGCCAGATCCCCTTCCAGCCGGACGGTTCGCTGTTCAAGGGCCGCCTTGGTGAGGACCTCGACGCCGAGGCTGGCAAGGCCGCCGCGCGGCTCTGCGCCATCGGCCTGCTCGCCCAGATGAAGGCGGCGCTCGGCACGCTCGACCGTGTGTCGCGGGTGGTGAAGCTCGGCGTGTTCGTCTCGTCGACCGGCGATTTCACCGCCCAGCCGGAGGTCGCCAACGGCGCGTCGGATCTCATGGTCGCGGTGTTCGGCGACAAGGGCCGCCACGCCCGCTCTGCGGTGGGCGTTCCGGTGCTTCCGCGCGGCGTCGCCGTCGAGATCGACGCGATCGTCGCCTACTCGGACGGGTTCTGATCCCCCGATGCTCTGGCCGAAGCTCGACACCGATGTCGCGGCGCTGGCCTGGCTGAAGCGCCAGCCGTTCGCGCATCGCGGCCTGCACAACGCGGCGATGGGCATTCCCGAAAATAGCTGGGCCGCCTTCGACCGCGCGGTCGAGGCCGGCGTCGGCATCGAGCTCGACATCCAGATCACCCGCGACGGCGACGTCGTCGTCTTCCACGACGCCACGCTCGACCGCATGACCGGCGCGCGCGGTCCGGTGAACCAGCGCGGGCGTGACGAGATCCGCCGCCTGAAGCTGCTCGGCACCGACGAGGGCATCCACACCCTCCACGACACGCTCATTCGCGTGCGCGGCCGGGTGCCGGTGCTCATCGAGGCGAAGGTGCCGCCGCAACAGGATTTCGCGCCGATCTGCTTCGCGATCCGCCGCGCGCTCGAGGGCTATCGCGGCGAGTGCGCGGTGATGTCGTTCAACCACAAGCTCGTCGGCTGGTTCTATCGCCACCACCCCAAGGTCCAGCGCGGGCTGGTGATGACCGAGGCCGAGCGCGGCGCGGCGCTCAGCCGCTACGACATCCGCCGCCGCCTCAAGCGCCAGCATGCGGTGCGCCACGCGCATCCGATGTTCATCGCCTATGACGTCGCAAAGCTGCCCTCGCAGTTCATCGAGGAGGCGCGCGAGAAGGACCGGCCGGTGCTCGCCTGGACGGTGCGCTCCAACGCCGAGCGCAAGATCGCCGCGCAATATGCCGACCAGATGATCTTCGAGGACACGCGGGGGCCGAAGCCCGCGTGACGACGACCGCGCGCCTCGTCCAGCGCGCCGCCGACATCGCCGAGGCCGACTGGGACGCCTGCGCAGGCGACGCCAACCCGTTCACCCGCCACGCCTTTATCACCGCGCTCGAGGACTCGGGCTCGGCGACGCGCGCGACCGGCTGGGGCGCGGCGCACCTGGTCGTCGACGGCGCGGATGGCCGCCCGGCCGGCATCCTGCCCGGCTGGCTGAAGTCGCACAGCCAGGGCGAATATGTCTTCGACCATGCCTGGGCTGACGCCTACGAGCGCGCCGGCGGGCGTTATTACCCCAAGCTCCAGCACGCCGTGCCGTTCACGCCCGCAACCGGACCGCGGCTGCTGCTGCGTGACCCCGAGGTCGCGCCCGCGCTCATCGCCGCCGCCGAGGCGCTGGTCGGCGAGGCCGGGCTGTCGTCGGCGCATGCGACCTTCCTCACCGACGCCGACCGCGCCCGCTTCGAGGCCGCCGGCTGGCTCATCCGTGCCGGGGAGCAGTTCCACTGGGCGAACGCGGGCTATGTGAGCTTCGACGACTTTCTCGCCGCGCTCGCCTCGCGCAAGCGCAAGGCACTGAAAAAAGAGCGGGCCGAGGCGCAAGCCGGGGTCGACCGCATCGTCGCGCTCACTGGGGGCGATCTGCGCGAGGCGCATTGGGACGCCTTCTGGGCCTTCTATCAGGACACCGGCGCGCGCAAATGGGGCCGGCCCTATCTCACCCGGCTGTTCTTCTCGCTGCTGGGCGAGCGGATGGGCGAGCGGGTGCTGCTGTTCCTCGCCTATCGCGGTGACCGACCGATCGCGGGCGCGCTCAACCTTATCGGCGACGACACGCTGTATGGGCGCTATTGGGGCTGCACCGAGGACGTGCCCTACCTCCACTTCGAGCTCTGCTATCACCAGGCCGTCGACTGGGCGATCGCGCATGGCAAGGCGCGGGTCGAGGCCGGGGCGCAGGGCGCGCACAAGCTGGCGCGCGGCTATCTGCCGGTGCCGGTCTGGTCGGCCCACCACATCGCGCACCCGGGGCTGCGCCATGCGGTTGCCGACTATCTCGATCGCGAGCGGCAGGCGGTGATGGGCGAGATCGGCGCGCTCGGCGACTATTCGCCCTTCAAGCGCGGCGACTGATCCCCTTGCACGACTGCCCATCGCAGCCGATCACGGGCGCACGATGATCTTCGCCGCCCTCCCCCTGGATGACTGCGCCGGCGCACTGCTGGCGCATTCGCAGGTCATCGGCGGCCGGCGGGTGGCGAAAGGCACGCCGCTCGACGCGGCCACCCTCGCCGCCGCGCGCGCCGACGGCCTGACCGCGCTGACGGTCGCCCGGCTCGAACCCGGCGACATTCCCGAGGCCGAGGCGGCGGTGCGCCTCGGCAAGGCGCTGGCCGGCGCGGCGGTCGAGGCGCTGCCGCCTGTCAACGGACGGGTCAATCTCGCCGCGCGCGCCGCCGGGCTGCTGCGGCTCGATCCGGCGGCGGTCGATGCGCTCAACGCCGTCGACGAGGCGCTGACCCTCGGCACGCTCGCGCCCTTCGCACGGGTCGCAGCGGGCGACATCGTCGCGACGATCAAGATCATTCCCTACGCCGTGCCTGTCACGGCGCTCGACGCCGCGCTGGCGGCAGCGGCTTCGGCCCGGCTGACGATCGCTGCGTTCCGGCCGGCCGCCGTGACCCTCATCCAGACCCGGCTGCCGGGGCAGGGCGACAAGCTGTTCGCCAAGACCGAAAGCGTCACCCGCGCCCGGCTGGCGGCGCTCGGCTCGACGCTCGACGCCAGCGAGATCTGCGCGCATGAGCCGGGCGCACTCGCCGCCCGTCTTCGCGCCGCCGGCCCCGGCCCGGTGCTGGTCGCCGGCGCCTCGGCAACCGTCGACCGGCGCGATGTCGTGCCTGCGGCCATCGTGGCAGCGGGCGGGGCGGTGCTGCGGCTCGGCATGCCGGTCGATCCCGGCAATCTGCTGTGCCTCGGCGAGCTTGGCGGACGGCCGGTGCTGGGCCTCCCGGGTTGCGCGCGCAGCCCCAAGCGCAACGGCGTCGATCTCGTGCTGGAACGGCTGCTCGCCGGACTCGACGCCGGGCCGGCCGAGATCGCGGCGATGGGGGTCGGCGGCCTGCTCGCCGAAACCGCCGAGCGCGGGGCGCCGCGCGAGGCCTCGAAGCCGGCGCGCGGACCCGTCGGCGCGGTGGTTCTCGCGGCCGGCCGTTCGACGCGGATGGGCGGGGTCACCAAGCTCGTCGCCGATCTCGATGGCAAGCCCGTTCTGGCCCACGTCCTTGATGCGATCGCCGCGGCGGAGCTGCCCCCCATCGCGGTGCTCGGCGACCGCGCGGAGCTGGTGCGCGCCGCCGCCGGCGACCGCGACGTCACCTTCGTGACCGCCCCCGACTATGCCGAAGGGCTCAGCCGCTCGTTGCGCGCCGGGCTCGCGGCCGTCCCTGCCGACTGGCGCGGCGTGCTCGTCTGTCTCGGCGACATGCCGCGCGTGGACGCCGCGCTGCTGTCGGCGCTCGTCACCGCCGCTGACGGCGACAGTGCCATCGTCGTCCCGACGAGTGGCGGCAAGCGCGGCAACCCGGTGCTCTGGGGCCGCGCGCACTTGCCGCGCCTGATGACCCTCGACGGCGATGTCGGCGGCAAGCAGCTTCTCGGCGAGCTGGCCGATCATGTCGTGGAGGTCGAGGTCGGCGGCGACGCGATCTTCGCCGATGTGGATACGCCCGAGGCGCTGGCGGCGCTGCGTCGGGAGTGACAGGGCGATCCTCCGGCGTCGCGGCCCGCCCCGGTCTCCCGCCCCCTACATCGCGTCCTTCAGTGCCTTCGCCAGCAGGCGGAATTCCTCCCCGCGGGGGCTGCTCGGGCGCCAGATGAGCGCGATCTCGCGGAAGGCGTGGGCGCTGTCGAGCGGGCGCGCGGCGACATGGGTGTTGAGCAGGATGCCCGCGTCGACCGCCATCTGCGGCAGCAGCGTCACCCCGAGCTTGTTGTCGACCATCTGGACGAGCGTGTGGAGCGAAGTCCCGAGAATCTTCGCCTCCGCGCGCAGTTCGGGCCGGGCGCAGGCGGCGAGCGCATGTTCCTTCAGGCAATGCCCGTCCTCGAGCAGCAGCAGCCGGCCCTCGTCGATGGCCGCCGGCGCGATCTTCGCCGCGGCCGAGGGCGGCTCGCTTTCGTGGAAGGCCACCGAGAAGGCGTCCTCGAACAACGTCACCTTGGCGACGTCGCCCGCCGGATAGGGCAGCGCCAGCAGCACGCAGTCGAGCTGTCCGCGCGACAGCGCCTCGCAGGCCGGCGCGCTCGGCTCCTCGCGCAGATAGAGCTTCAGATCGGGATAGGCGTCGCGCAGCTTCGGCAGCACCCGCGGCAGCAGGAAGGGCGCGATGGTCGGAATGACGCCGAGCCGCAGCTCGCCCGACAGCGGCTTCGACGCGGCGACCGCCATCTCGGCCAGTTCCTCCGCCTCGCGCAGTACGCGATAGGCCTTGTCGACGATCGCCTCGCCGAGCGGCGTGAACCGCACCACCCGCCGCGTGCGTTCGACGAGAACCGCATCGAGTAGCGATTCGAGCTCGCGAAGTCCGGACGACAGCGTCGACTGCGTGACGAAGCAGGCGTCAGCAGCGCGCCCGAAATGGCCGTGCTTGTGGAGCGCGGTCAGATACTGGAGCTGCTTGATGGTCGGGAGATACATGATCGACATTATCGATCAACAGGGGTGAAATAATCAATTGGTTCTATCGGGGGCGGTCGGGCACAAGCCCGCTACCGATTCACACCCCCTCTACAGGAGACGCTCCGATGCTCACCGTTGGCGACAAGATTCCCGAGTTCAAGGTTGCGGTTCAGCAGGGCGTGTCGGCCCTCCCGAACGGCGAGACGCTGACCGACAAGGACTATGCCGGCAAGTGGAAGGTCCTGTTCTGGTGGCCGAAGGACTTCACCTTCGTGTGCCCGACCGAGATCATCGGCTACGGCGACCTCGCCCAGGATTTCGCCGACCGTGACGCGGTTCTGATCGGCGCCTCGACCGACACCGACTTCGTCCACTTCGCGTGGCGCAAGTCGGACGAGCGTCTGGCCAAGGCCGACTTCCCGTGGATCGCCGACAACAAGCAGGAGCTGGCGAAGGCGCTCGGCATCCTGCACCCGGAGGCCGGCGTCGCGCTGCGCGTCACCTTCATCATCGATCCGGAGGGCGTCATCCAGCACGTCACCGCGAACGGCCTCAACGTCGGCCGCAACCCGCAGGAGACGCTGCGCATCCTCGACGCGCTGCAGACCGACGAGCTCTGCCCCTGCAACTGGCAGGGCGGCGAAGAGACGCTGAAGCCGGCCGCCTAAGGGCCGCACCCGGTCGTACGTTTGGGGGGCCGGTGCGGAAACGCCCGGCCCCTTCCCTTTCCAGATCAGGAGACCACTCATGTCGGTGAACGATCTCGCCCGCACGCTTCCGGATTACGCCAAGGACCTGCGGCTCAACATCTCGTCGCTGCTTCAGGAGCAGGGGCTGACCGATCAGCAGAAGTACGGCACGCTCGTCGCCTGCGCCCATGCCGTCGGCTATGGCCCGCTGATCGCCGCAGCAGAGGCCGAGGCCAAGGACAAGCTGTCCGAGGCCGCGATGAACGCCGCCAAGGCGGCCGCCGCGATCATGGCGATGAACAACATCTACTACCGCTTCGTGCACCTCGCCTCGAACAAGGAGTACGGGACGCTGCCGGCGCGGCTGCGCATGAACGTCATCGGCGCCCCCGGCATCGAGAAGGCGGATTTCGAGCTGATGAGCCTCGCCGTCTCGGCGATCAACGGCTGCGGCATGTGCATCGACGCGCACGAGAAGGTGCTGCGCGATCACGGCGTCTCGTCGCAGACCATCCAGACCTCGGTGCGTCTGGCCTCGGTCGTCCACGCGATCGGCAAGTCGCTGCAGGCGATCGGCTAAGCTTAAGTTGCGTCAGTCTGGAGGGCGGGCAGCGGCGACGCAGCCCGCCCTTCGCATGTCAGATCAGCGTCGCGGCCACCAGCAGCGACAGCAGCAGCGCGACGACGGTCGCGCCCGCCACCACGAGCAGCGGCTTCGGCCCGTGGCGCAGCAGCTCCTGCATCGGGGAGCGGATGCCGGTCGCCGTCACCGCGCAGACCAGCAGCGCGCTCGTGCCCTTGGCGGCCCAGTCACCCGCCGCGGCCGGCACCCAGCCCGTCGAGTTGAGCGCGGCCATCGCGAAGAAGCCAATCACGAACCAGGGCAGGCCGACGCCCGCGCCCTTGCCCTCGCCGTCGGCCTTGAAGAACAGCGCGATGATGGCGAGCGCGGGGGCGAGCATGGCAACGCGGGTCAGCTTGGTGATCGCCGCGGTCTCGCCCGCATCAGGTCCGATCGCATAGCCCGCGCCGAGCGCCTGCGCGACGTCGTGAATCGAGGCGCCGACGAAGAAGCCGGCCTGGTGTTCGCTGAGCCCCACCGCATGCGCGAGGATCGGATAGGCGAACATCGCGAACGCCGACATCGTCGCGATGCCGACAAGGACGATGGCGAGCTGGGCGCGGTCGATCCGGCGGTCGCCGAGCACGGCGGCGACGGCGAGCGCGGCCGACGCGCCGCAGATCGCGACCGCGCCGCCGGCGAGCGTTCCGAACGCGCCGCCATAGCCGAGCAGCCGCGACAGGCCCGCCCCCGCTGCGATGGTGGCGGCGACGATGATGGCGAGCGCGAGCAGCGCCTCGGGGCCAAGATCGACGATCTGGCCGAGGGTGATCTTGAGCCCGACAAGCACGATGCCGACGCGCAGCAGCGTGCGCGAGGCGAAGGCGAGGCCTGGGCCGAGCTTGGGGTCGGCGCTGAGAAAGTTGAGCGCGAGGCCGACAAGCAGCCCCATCAGCATCAACGGCGCGCCGTAGTGATCGGAGAGATAGGCCGCGGCGAGCGCGGCGAGCGCGGTGACGATCAGCCCGGGCACATGCGCGCGCCAGCCGAGCTTGGACGGCGGCGTCTCGAGCAGGTCGCCGTAGAGATCGGCGGCCGCGGGAAGGCGGGGATCGGCTGCGCTCATGCTTGGCGTTCTTTGCACGAACGGCGGCGGCGCGTCATGCGCCGCCGCCGCCCTGTGCCCGCTTCGGAGCTTACTTGGCGCCGAAGTTGTAGCGGAAGGTCAGGCCCGCATAGCGGTCCGCCTCACGCGGGATGATGTAGCGGTACGAACCGCCCGGACCGCCGGTCTGGATCGCCGCCGCGAAGCTCGTGTCGCCGACGTTGCGGACGAGCAGGCTGAGCTTCCAGGCGTCGTTCGGATCGACGAGCGAGGCCGTCACGTCGAGGATCGAGTAGCCGCCGATCGTCGTCGCGGTGCGGACCGCGGCGACTTCCGACAGCTGCGAGAGCTGGCTGCTCTGCGCCGAGATCGACGCGCCGAGAACGATGTTGGCGAAGCCCTCGGTCTCGATCGTGTAGTCGGTGGTCAGGCTGAACTTCGACTTCGGCGCCGAGGTCAGCGGCGTGCCCGACGGGATCAGCGCCGTCGCCGGCGCGCCCGGGGGCAAGCGGAACTGATCGACCTGGGCATCGGTGTAGGCATAGCCGCCCGAGATGTTCCAGTTCGGCATCGGCTTCGCGATGAAGTCGATCTCGATGCCGCGGGTCGACACGGTGCCGGCGTTGGTCAGGCGGGTCGTGACGACGCCGTTGACCAGATCCGGGTTGTTCGCCTGGAAGTTCTTGTACTTCGCATAGAAGCCAGCGACGTTGAGGATGACGCGGCCGTCCGCGAAGGTGTTCTTCAGGCCGACCTCGAAGCTGTCGGCGGTCTCGGCGTTGATGACGTTGGTGTGGACCGACGCCATGTTGAAGAACACGTTGTACGCCGGACCCTTATAGCCACGCGCATAGGTCGCGTAGGCCATGTTGTCCTCGGTCAGGTCGAACTGGATGCCCGCTTTGCCCGACAGGTCGCGCTCGGTCGTCGAGGTGCGGAACGGCACGCCGTTCGAAGCGCCCGCGATGAACGCGCCGGTCGCCGGGTTGAAGGCGCCGTTGTTGAACACGCCGGCATCGAACGAGGCGCCGATGCCCGGGCCGACCAGCAGCGTGCGGCGGATGTGATCCACCGACAGCTGATCGGTCGTGTAGCGCAGGCCCGCGATGACGCGGAAGGCGTCGGTCGCGTTGAGGGTCGCCTGCGCGAACGAGGCGGTGTTCTTGAAGATCGACCCGAAGTCGGCGGTGCCCGACGGGAAGGTCGAGGCCGTCGCCTGCGCGGTGCCGCACGGCACCAGCGTCGTCGTCGGCGCGCCCGCCGCCAGACCGCAGACGATGTCGTTGCGGGTGAAGATGCGGCGGTTGTTCGAGCGCGAGTAGTAGGCGCCAACGACATATTCGATCAGGCCGCCGGTCGGCGACGCGACGCGCAGTTCCTGGCTGAACGTCTTCGAGTTCTGCGGGCCGTTGTCATGCAGCTGGTTGAAGCCGGCATAGGCCTGCGGCAGCCAGTCGCCGTCGCGGATCTCGGTGTTGTTCCACCAGCGCTGCGAGGTGATCGAGGTGAGCGACAGGCCGTCGCCGATGTCCCACTCCGCCTGGAGCGAGAGACCGTAGCTCTCCTCGTCGGTGGCGGTGACGAGGTTCTGCGCGACCTGGCGGGTCTTGTCGCCGCGCGGGGTCGGCAGCGCCTGCGTCGTGATGTTGGTCGGCGTGGTGCCGATCAGCTCGGCGCAGCAGTCGTCGCTCGACTTGCGGTAGTCACCGATGAAGGTGATCTTGAGGTTCTCGGTCGCATCGCCCTCGATGAGGCCGCGGATGCCGTAGCGGTCATAGCCGTTGACGCGGCGGTTGAGCGTCACGTTGCGGATATTGCCGTCCCAGTTCGACACGAAGCCGGTGAAGCGGCCGCGCAGCGTCTCGGAGAAGGGCGTGTCGACCGCGGCGCGGAGGCGATACTCGTTGCCGTTGCCGAAGAAGTAGCCGCCCTCGACATAGCCGCCGAACTCGTCGCCCGGACGCTTCGAGACGATGTTGATGACGCCCGCCGACGCGTTCTTGCCGAACAGCGTGCCCTGCGGGCCGCGCAGGACCTCGATGCGCTCGACGTCGACGAGGTCGCCGAAGGCCTCGCCGGCGTTCGCCAGAACGACGCCGTCGAGAACCGCCGACACCGACGGCTCGGCGGCGATCGAGAAGTTCGCGGTGCCGATGCCGCGCAGGAACAGGAACTGGTTCAGCGTCGTGCCCGACTTGCGGAAGTTCAGCGACGGAACGAGGTACTGGGCGTTCTCGATGTTGACGCCGCCCTGGTTGGCGAGCGCGTCACCCGAGATGACGGTGAGCGCCACCGGCACGTCCTGAAGGCGCTGCTCGCGCTTCTGTGCGGTGACGACGATCTCGGCCGGCGCCTCGTCTTCGGCGGCAGCCGTCTGCTGCGCCATCGCCGACATCGGCAGGCCGATGACGAGAATGGCGGCGCTCGCGCGCAGTGCGGTCTTGAAACCCTTGGTCATGTCATTCCCCCAGGTCAGCATTGGGATGCCGCTTTGTGGTTCGGATCGGCCGGCGCGGTCGAACGGCAAATCCTGTTACGCGTGCAATCTCTTCTATCTTACGGGCCCGATGCGGCCTCACAGGCCGAGCTCGGACATCTTCACGACGCGCTTTTCGCGCGCGCTGATCTCGGCCGCGGCTCCGATCGCGACCGCCATCAGGCCGTCGCGCGCGGTCACCTCGACCGGGTTTTCGCCGCGTACCGCGGCGATGAACTTCTGGTGCTGGTAATAGGTCGCGCCGTGGTGGCTGCCGGCGTCGAGCGCATGCTGGTCGACCGCGACATGCGTGCGCTCGACCTTCTTCGGGTTCATGAAGCCGACGCGCGGGCTGTAGACGAGCGAGCCTTCGGGGATGAGGCAGTCGAGGCGGGCCTTGTCGCCGACCGCGGTGATCTCTTCCTGGTTCTCGGCGCCGTCGGCGAACATCGACAGATCGAGCATGGCGCGGACGCCGTTGGCGAAATCGACCGTCGTGTAGCTGTTGTCGATGATGTCCGGGCGCTTGCCGTCATAGGCCTCGTCGAGATGGTTCACGTCCATCCCGCCCGAACAATAGACGCGCACCGCCTCGCTGCCGGCGATGAGGCGCATGAGGTCGAAGAAGTGGCAGCACTTCTCGACCATCGTGCCGCCGGTGTTGGCGGAAAAGCGGTTCCAGTCGCCGACCTTGACGAGGAAGGGGAAGCGGTGCTCGCGGATCGTGAGCATCTTCAGCGCGCCGACGCGCCCGCCCGCGACCTGCGCGATGAACTCGGCGGCCGGCGGCATGTAGCGATATTCCATCGCCGTCCAGAACACCTTGTGGGTGGCGGCGGCGCGCTCGACGATCCACTGCGCATCGGGAATCGTCGTCGCCAGCGGCTTTTCGCAGAGAATGTGGAGCCCGGCGTCGAATAGCGGCTCGAGCGTGGCGCGGTGCGTGAAGTTCGGCGAGGCGACGACAACGGCGTCGATGCCGCCGGCGGCGGCCAGCTCGGCGGCGGTGGCGAAGGTGCGGACGCCCGCGGCCTTGTCGCCCAGCGCATCCTTGGCCCAGCCCAGCGAGGTTTCGACAGGATCGGCGAGCGCGACGATCTCCGCGCCCGGCGTGATCAGCAGGTTGCGGATGTGCTCCACACCCATCATGCCCGTGCCGACAAGGCCGTAACGGACGGTCATCGATCCTCCCAAACGCTCGCTCACCGTCTGACAGCGGTGTCTGAATTCGCCGCATCTCTCATACGGGATGCGCGGAGGCAAGGCCGCGCGCGATGGACAGCGCCGTTCACCGGCCTTACCAAGCCGTTCCGGGAGGGCATGTTGCATGCGGGCAACGATCAGCGACGTCGCGCGGGCGGCCGGCGTATCGATCAAGACGGTGTCGCGCGTGCTCAACAAGGAGCGCTATGTCGGCGCCGCCACGCGCGAGCGGGTCGAGGCGGCGATGACGGCGCTGAACTTCAGCCCGAGCCTCGCCGCGCGCACGCTCGCGGGCAGCCGGTCCTTCCAGATCGCGCTGATCTACGACAACCACAGCCCCTTCTATATCCACCAGATTCAGGAAGGCGTCTGGGCGCGCTGCCGGCAGGAGGGCGTGCGGATGCTGGCGCAGCCGGTCGACGTCGCCTCGCCGACCCTGGCGCGCGAGGTCGGCGGCCTCATCGACGAGACGCGGGTCGACGGCATCGTGCTGTCCTCGCCGGTCACCGACGCCGCCCCCGTTCTCGCCGAGCTGGAGCGCCGCGGCATCCCGTTCGTACGCATTTCGCCCGGCACCAACCATGCGCTGACCTCGTCGGTGTTCATGGACGACGCGCAGGCGGCCGACGACATGACCACGCATCTCGTCAATCTCGGTCATCGCCGGATCGGCTTCGTCATCGGCCACCCCAATCACATGGCGAGCGACCAGCGCCTGTTCGGCTATCGCCGCGCGCTCGACCGCGCTGGCATCGCCTATGAACCCGAGCTCGTCCGCCCCGGCCTGTTCGACTTCGCCTCGGGCGCGGCGGCGGCGGAAGCGTTGCTGGCGCTCCCCGCCCCGCCGACCGCGATCTTCGCGTCCAACGACGACATGGCGGCGGGCGTGCTCGCCGTCGCCCATGATCGCGGCATCCCGGTGCCGGCACGGCTGTCGGTCGCGGGCTTCGACGACACCGAGTTGGCGCGTGCGGTGTGGCCGCCGCTCACCACCATCCGCCAGCCGACCCGCGACCTCGCCTACACCGCCGCCAGCCTGCTCTTCGAGAAAAGCGACGGCGTCGAGCACCGGCGGCTCCAGCACGACCTGATGACGCGCGGCAGCACCGCGCGGCCCGCGGGCTGAAGCGCGCGATGGTCAGCCGCCGCGATCTCGGGACGATCGGCCTGCTCGCGCTGGCGCTGCCGGCCGCGGCGCCCGTGGCCGGCGCGCGCCCGCCCGTGCTCGTCGTCCAGACGTTCCTCCAGGCGCTGCCCGGGCGGCGGGCGCAGCTCGGCGAGTTTCTGACGCGCAACTGGCTGGCGATGGACCGCCGCGCCATCGACGCCGGGCTGTTCTCGCACGCGACGCTCTATGACGTCGCGGTTGCGACCGGCGACGCGGCGGCGCCGACGGCCGACTTCGCCGTCGAAGTCGGCTACCTCACCCCGGGCGGCTATGCCGATGTCGCCGAGGCGTTCGGGCGCATCCGCGCCGCGCATACGACCGTTCTCGTCGACGGGCTGGGCTTGCGTGAGCTCGGCCGGATCGTCGGCGAGCGCCAGCTCCGCGTCGCGGCGACATCCTAGGGCGGCGATGGCCGGGTCACCCTTCTTCGCCCGTCTGCGGCGCGACGCGCTGGCGGTCGTGCGCGATCTGCCCGCGGGCGGCGTGGTCACCTTCGCCGACATTGGCCGGCATCTCGACGCGGCGCCGCGCCACATCGCCTATTTCCTCGCCGGGCTGACGCGCGAGGAGCGCGCATCGCTTCCCGCCCATCGCGTGCTGCCGGCGAGCGGCCTGCCCGCCTCCAACGACCAGCGCGAGCTGCTGATCGCGGAAGGGATCGGCTTCGATGCCAAGGGGGCGGCGACCGGGCCGTGGACCGATCTGCTCGCGGTCCCCGGCATGCTGCCACCGCAGCCGCGACCGTCCGATGCGCCCGCTAGCGGTCGCCCCCGCCGAGGCGCTTCGCGGCGGCCTTGAAGCCGCCGGCGCCGGCGACGAGGCCGGCGAGGATGCCGAGCGCGAGATTGTCGAAGACGATCCAGACGAAGCCGCCGACGAGAAGCGCCGCGCCGCCTGCAAAACCCTTGGCCTTGTCCATGTCCGGCGTCTCCCGCAGCTAACCCCGCCCCACCAAGCATGGCCGCGTCGCCCGCGCAACCGGGCGCGCCTCGCCTTGACCCGTCTGGCGGTTCGGGATTACCCACTGACATCGCTGTCACACACCGCCCGAGGCCCCATGTCCGACCTTCCCGCTCCGCCCGCTTCGCGTCCGCTGGGCGCATCGGGGATCAGCGTCAGTCCGCTCGCCTGGGGCATGTGGCGCTTCGCCGGAAATGACGTGAAGGCCGCCCGCGCCAAGATCGACGCGGCGCTGGAGATCGGGATCACGCTCTTCGACACCGCCGACATCTACGGCCCCGACAATGGCGAGCCGTTCGGGGCGGCCGAGGCGCTGCTCGGGCGCTGCTTCGCGGAGGACAAGGCGCTGCGCGGCCGCATGGTGCTGGCAACCAAGGGCGGCATCGTCATCGGCACGCCCTATGATTCGTCGCCGGCCTATATCGCCGCGGCCATCGACGCGTCGCTCAAGCGGCTCGGGGTCGATCAGGTCGACCTCTGGCAAATCCACCGCCCTGACATTCTGACCCATCCGCAGGAGGTGGCGCGCGCGCTCGACGATGCGGTGGCGAGCGGAAAGGTGCGCGCGGTCGGCGTCTCCAACTACACTGCGGCGCAGGTTGCGGCGCTGGCGAAGTTCCTGACCGTGCCGCTGGCGACCCTGCAGCCCGAATTCTCGCCGCTCTGCCTCGATCCGCTCGAAGACCGGATCATGGACACCGCGATGGGCCACGGCATGGCGGTGCTCGCCTGGTCGCCGCTCGGTCAGGGGCGCATCGGCGCGCCGAACGACGCGCGGTCGGAGCGGGTCGCCGCCGCGCTCGATGCGGTCGCCGCCGACTTCGGCGTATCGCGCACCGCGGCTGCCTACAGCTGGATCATGGCGCATCCGTCGGGGGCGATCCCGATCGTAGGCACCCAGAACCCGGCGCGCATCCGCGAGGCCGCGGACGCGCTCAAGGTGCGCTGGACGCGGGCGCGCTGGTACGATGTCCTCGTCGCCTCGCGCGGCGAGCGGCTGCCTTGAGCAAGGTCAACGTCGCCGGAGCGGCTCGCAGTTAGACGGACCGCCGCAACGATTGGGGAGTGAGACATGGGCAAGGTCGAAGTCAGCTGGTTCTCGGCGCTCTGCGACGACGATTACGAATTCCTCGGGCAGCCGGACCCGATGCTCAAGTCGAGCTGGGAGCACTGCCGCAACATCGTGCTCGCGGCCGAAAAGGGCGGCTTCGACAACATCCTGCTGCCCTCGGGCTACACGCTCGGCGTCGACACGCAGATGTTCGCCGGCGCGATCGCGGCGCTGGTCAAGCGCATCCGCCTGCTGATGGCGATCCGCGTCGGCGAGACCTGGCCGCCGCAGCTCGCGCGCGCCATCGCCACGCTCGATCAGATCCTCGGCGGCCGGCTGACGGTCAACATCATCTCGTCCGACATGCCGGGCGAGGTGCTGGCCAGCGCGCCGCGCTACCGCCGCACCGTCGAGCTGATGCACATCCTGAAGACGCTGCTCAACGGCCAGAGCCTCGACCATGACGGCGAATTCTGGAAGCTGAAGCTCGATCCTCCGCGCATTGCGACAGTGTCGGGCAAGTGCCCGCCGCTCTATTTCGGCGGCCTCAGCGAAGATGCGCGCGAGGCAGCGGCCGAGGGCTGCGACGTCTACCTCATGTGGCCGGACACCATGCCGGCGGTGAAGGAGGTCGTCGCCGACATGACCGCGCGCGCCGCCAAGCGCGGCCGCAAGCTGAAGTTCGGCTACCGCGCCCATGTCATCGTCCGCGAAACCGAAGAAGAGGCGCGCGCCTATGCCTCGCGGCTGCTGTCGAAGCTCGACGCGGCCGAGGGCGACGCGATCCGCGCCAAGTCGCTCGATTCCCAGTCGGTCGGCGTGCGCCGTCAGGCCGAACTGCGCGCCGCGGCCGGTGACGAGGGCTATGTCGAGGACAATCTGTGGACCGGCATCGGCCGCGCCCGCTCGGGCTGCGGCGCGGCGATCGTCGGCGATCCCGATCAGGTGCTGAAGAAGCTGCAGGCCTATCAGGCCGCGGGCATCGAGGCGTTCATCCTCTCGGGCTACCCCCACGCCGCCGAAGCTGATCTGTTCGCGCGGCATGTGCTGCCGAAGATCGAGCATGGGCTGTTGGCGGGGTAAGCGAACCCACCTCCGTTCGCCCTGAGCCTGTCGAAGGGCAGCTCTCCGCACGCGATCGCTTCGCCTGCTGAGAGCAGGGCTTCGACAAGCTCAGCCCGAACGGCTTGTTGCTTAGCCCCCCGCCTTGATCGCAAGATCGGTGAACAGAAATTCGCCCGTAGAACAGACGATCCGCACCACCGGCTCCGCCACCTTCAACGGGAAGCTCTTGGACTCCTTGCCCAAATTTACCACCACCGTGCTGCCATCATAGGATAGCGAGAAGGTTTGGAGGATGAAGGGTTTCTCCAGCATCGAGAAGCTCAGCAGATCGTCATCCTTGCCGCTGACACTATACGCCAACATCGGCACCGCCGCCGCGCCCGACGGCGTCTTCTTGGGGTCCGCCGCAAGCGCGGACAGCGTGAACCCGACATATTCCTTCGGGCTTTCCCCCGGCGCGACCGCAGCGGCGATCTGGAGCCGCGCGAGCGGCACATAGGTTTTGCTTGCCGCCATCGCGTTCATCTGGACATGGCCGGAAACGGTGAAGCGCACGCCGCTGGTCGGCAGGCTCAATTCGGAAAAATGGTTGGCGGCGGTGTCGCAATCATACGTTATGCCCGCCGCCATCGCCGTCCCCGGCAGCGCCAGCAACGCGGTGGCGGCTGCGCAAAGGCCAAATGCTGATGTCATGATGTTCCCCCCGTTCACCGAACTGCACCGCTCGGGCCTAGCGCAAGGTGCCGGTCGATCGGCACAGGGGCAAGTCCTGTTTCTCGGGAAGGGTTTGAGGAGCGGCAGTCAAGCCGCCCAACCCTCGCGCGAAATTCCCCATGAAGAGGTGTCACCCAAACCCCTGCGCCCGCGCCCAGCCCAGGAACAACGCCGGCCACGCCGCCACCGGCTGGCCGACTGTGCCGCGCAGGCCAAAGCCGTGCCCGCCCTGGGCGAACAGGTGCATCTCCACCGGCACGGCCGCGCGCGCGCACGCTGCGCGGAACGCGAGCGTGTTCTCCACCTTCACCACCCGATCATCCTCGGCATGGAGCAGGAAGCAGGGCGGCGTGCGTGGCGAGACATTGGCGGCGGTCGAGTGCGCGCGGTCCAGCGCAGCACTCGGCGATGGCCCCAGCAGCAGCGCGCGCGACCCAGCATGCGCCACTTCCGCCGCCATTGACTGCACGGCATAGATTGGCGCGGCGAGGCACGGTCGCGCGCTCAGGCGGTCGGCGGCATCGACCGGCGCATAGACCGGCGCGTCGAAGCGCGTCGCCAGATCGCCGCAGACATGCCCGCCCGCCGAAAAGCCCATCGCGGCGACGCGTTCGGGCACGATGCCATAATCCGCCGCGCGCGCGCGGATCAGCCGCATCGCGCGCTGTGCATCGGCCAGCGCCACGTCCGGCCCTGCCGCCCAGCCATCCCCAGGCAGCCGGTAAAACAGCACGAACACCGTGAACCCGCGCGCCGCGAGCCAGCGCCCGATCTCATAGCCTTCCTTGTCGATCACCACCAACCGATAGCCCCCGCCCGGCGTCACCAGCAGCGCCGCGCCATTGGGCGTGCGCGGGCGAAACACGACCAGGCGCGGTCGGCTGATGCCCTGCACCGCACGGTCGTTCAGCGCGTGATCCTTGCTGCGTTCGTCGACCGTCTCCACCGGCAGCGTCT